>JAAAOL010000464.1 GCA_009908885.1 Bacteroidota bacterium
CCTGATCGACGGCGAGCCCGTCATCGGCCGCACGGCGGGTACGCTGAACCTGGAGCGCATCGCGGTCGCAGACGTCGAGCGTGTGGAGGTGGTGCGCGGCCCGTCTTCGTCGCTCTACGGGAGTGAGGCGCTGGCCGGCGTCGTGAACGTCATCACGCGTGCCCCCGACGGGCCGTTCAGCGCCGAGGGGCACCTGCGCTACGGCACGCACGCCATGACGGACCTTGCTGCGCGGGTAGCCGGGTCGCGGGGCCCGCTGCGGGCGAAGCTCTTCGTGAGCCGCTACGGTTCCGACGGCTACGACCTTACCCCCGCCACGACGACGCCCACCGTTCCCGCCTTCACCGAGTACGTGGGCCGCAGCACCGTCGGCTATCGCCTCGGCGACCGCACCGAGTTGGAGCTGCGCGGACGCCTCGCACGCGAGACCCAAACCAGCATCGTCGAGGTCGGGCAGACCACGCAGCGCTACGACAACGAGGCGAATCGGACGGACTGGCAGGTGGCCCCCACGCTTACCGTCGGGGTGCGTCCCGATATGGATCTGGAGGTCCGTCTCGTACGCTCGCGCTATCAGACGCAGACGCGCCTGACGGGAACCGGGGATGGGGACGTGCTCAGCGACGCCCGCTACGACCAGCAGTACTACAAAGCCGAAGTGCAGCTACAGGCGGTGCTGAGCGAACGGCACCTGCTCACCACCGGGGCCGGCTACGTCCGTGAGACGGTGGATGCCGACCGCGTCGTGGGTGCACGGTCCGGCGGCTTCGCGTTCGTCCAGGATGAGTGGTCGCCCGCGACCTGGCTGGAGGTGGTGCCCAGCGCGCGGCTCGATGCGCACAGCGACTATGCCACCCGCCTCAGCCCGAAGCTGGCGACCCTCGTGCGTCCGGCGGACGGCGTCCGGCTGCGCGCCTCGGTGGGCAGCGGCTACAAGGCGCCCGCATTCCGGCAGCTCTATCTGAACTTCACCAATCCGCAGGCCGGGTACAGCGTCTTCGGGGCCGAGGAAGTCCGCAGCGGGCTCGACCGGCTCGACACCCAGGGCCAGCTCGCCACCCTCCTGGCCGATCCGGCGTCTCTCGGCGGGGCCATCCGCGCCGAGCGCTCCGTGGCTGTCAACGTGGGCGGGGAGGTCGACCTGCCCTTCGACGTGGCCCTGCGCGTCAACGCCTTCCACAACGAGGTGCGCGACCTGATCGATACGCAGCCCATCGCCCGCAAGACGAACGGCCAGCAAGTCTTCACCTACTTCAACCGGGGGCGTGTCTTCACGCGCGGCCTGGAGGCCGAGGTGACCTGGCGGCCCCTCCGCACGGTCGACGTGGCGCTCAGCTATACCCACCTGCAGGCCAAAGACCGCGACGTGCTCGACGACCTGGACGCGGGGCGCCTCTACCGCCGCACCGAATCCGGGCGCGACGTGCCCCTCTCCCGCGCCGACTACGCCGGGCTGCGGGGGCGTTCCTCCCACCGCGCCACGGCCCGCCTCACGATCCGCGAGGCGCCCCTCGGCCTCACCGCGTCCTTCCGCGGGCGCTACCGCAGCCGCTACGGCTTCGCCGACCGCAACGGCAACGCCATCATCGACACCGACGCCGAGTACGCGCCCGGCTTTGCCGTGCTCGACCTCACCCTCACCAAGACGCTCCACGCCGACGTCGCCCTGCAAGTCGGCGTAGAGAACCTGACCGGCCATGCCGATCCGCAGTACGTGCCCCACCTCTCGGGACGCACGTGGTTCCTCGGCCTGCAGGGACAGATTCCATAACCTCGACGCGACTCGCCAACCACCAAGACCGTACCTGATAGCACGATGTACCGACTTCGCTCAACGATACTGACCCTCGGGAGCGCGCTGGCGCTGTTGTTCATCCTGAGCGCCTGCGACGACAGCAGTCCCACGGAAACGGACGACCCCGTGGACCTCGACGTTCGCACCGTCGAGGACCTTCCGGCCGACCCGGCCACCCGCATCGGCCCGACCGGGCGTCCGCAGGGGCTCGATCAATTCGCCTTCTTCAGCCTGCGCGACGGCGAACTCGTCCTGGCCCACGACGCGGAGCAGCGCACCGACTCGAACTCGACCGCCTGGGACGTCGCCTTTCAGGCTACGACGATCCGCGTGAACGGCGGCTCCAGCGGTCCGGGACAAGGGGCCGCGTACGTGGCCGAGGCGGCCTTCGAAGAGGTTACCGAGGTGGACGTGAATGCCCTCCAGCCCGATGCCGAGGAGCAACTCGCGATCCCGGCGGGCTCGGGCAATGGCTGGTACAACTACAACCCGCAGACGAACGTCGTGAGTCCCATTCCGGGCCGCACCCTCGTCGTGCGCACGGCAGACGGCGAGGGCTACGCGAAGATCCGCATCCTGAGCTACTACGAAGGCGCCCCCGCCGACCCGGCTGCCAGCGATGCCTCCGCGCGCTACTACACGTTCGACTACGTGGTCCGCACCGACGGCGTCCCGTCGTTCGAATAACCGATCACCCTGCCCCGTCTCGATCCTATGCGATTCTTCATCCTTCTGCTCGCCGGGTGCCTGGGACTGGCCACGGCAGCATTCGCACAGCCCGAAGCGGACGCCAGCCGCATCGTCACCCTGGGCGGCTCCGTCACAGAGACCGTGTACGCCCTCGGCGCGGGCGACCAGGTCGTCGGCGTCGATGACTCCAGCGTGTACCCGGCGGACGCGACGCAGCAGCCCAGCGTGGGCTACTACCGGCAGCTCCCGGCAGAGGGCGTGCTCTCGCTCGACCCGACGCTCGTGCTGGCCCTGGACGGCACGGGACCGCCCGCCATCCTCGACCAGCTGCGGAGCGCGGGCGTGCGCGTCGAAGAGATCCCGGACGAACCAACCGTCGAGGGCACGAAGGCCAAAATTCGCCGGATTGCCGCGCTGCTGGGTCGCACGGCGCAAGGGGAAGCACTTATTCGACAGATGGATGAGTCGTTGGACAAGGCGCGCGCGCTGCGTCAGCAGGCGACGACCACCCCGCGTGTGCTCTTCATCTACGCCCGCGGCACCGGGACGCTGAACGTGGCCGGGCGCGGGTCGTCGGCAGCGGCCATGATCGAGTTGGCGGGCGGCGAGAATGCCATCACCGGCTTCGCGGGCTACAAGCCCATGACGGCCGAGGCGGTCGTGGCCGCCAACCCGGATGTGCTGCTCCTGCTCTCACGCGGCCTCGACAGCCTCGGCGGCGTCGATGGCCTGCTGGACCAACCCGGCATTGCGCTAACCGAGGCCGGGGAAAATCGCCGCGTCGTGGCGATGGATGATCTGCTGATGCTCGGGTTCGGACCGCGCCTCGGGACGGCGGTGATAGCATTGACGCGCAAGCTGCACCCGGAGCTGGAGGCCGCAGCCACATCGGCGAGCCAGGGAGAATGAACACTGAGATGTCCGCACCTCCTAAAGCGACTGTCGACCTGAAGGGCGTTCCTGAAACGCTCTTGATGACGCTCTACAACCGCTCCGTCGAGTCGCAGCGAGGGGACCCGATTCTGCGGGACGAGAAGGCCGAGCGGCTGATCGAACGAATCGACTACGACTTCACGCGGTTTGGGGAGGGGCGCATCACGCACCCCATCCGCGCGACCGTATTCGACGGCTGGGTCGGGGACTTCCTCGTCCATCACCCCAACGCCACCGTGGTCAACCTGGGCGTGGGTCTCAGTACGCAGTCGGAGCGCATCGATAACGGACGCGCGCGGTTCGTCGACCTTGATCTGCCGGAGGTCATCGCCGTGCGACGCCGCTTTTTCGAAGACACCGACCGCCACCGCATGATCGCTGCCTCAGCGCTGGACGAGGCGTGGATGGACGCCATAGACCCCGAGCGTCCGGCCTTCTTCGTCGCAGCGGGCCTGCTCATGTTTTTCGAGCCGGACGACGTGCGCACCCTGCTCGGCACCCTGGTGGAGCGGTTCCCGGGAGCCGAGATGGCATTCGACGTAATCCCGACCCGGTTCTCGCAACGCTCGCTGGACGGCAAGGCGCAGATTGCTGACTTCACCTTACCGCCGATGCCGTGGGGCATCGACTACCACCGGGTCTCCGAACTGGAGACGTGGCACCCGCGCCTCAGCGTCGTCGACAAGCGCGACTACACGCAGGGCTTTCGGCGGCGCTGGGGACTCATCGGCTGGCTCGCGCTGATTCCGCCGCTGCGCAACCTCTTCATGGGGACCCTGATCCACGTGCGGTTTCGTGCGCCCGATGGCCAACGACGCGACCGGGGGGTCTCCCTCCGCGCCGACGGGTTGGTCAGGCACGATCACAGCTAACGACGCAAGCTCATGGACACGACCGTCCATTCCCCGAAAGTGACAACGGCTGCTCGCCAGGATGCGGCGCCGCCTTCCGCCAACGGACAGGCCGCCGCGTCGATGCATCGACGCCATCGCCACCGCGTCCGGCTGACGCTGGGCGGGCTGATCGTGTTGCTCGTCGGGGCGGCGGGGGCGGGACTGGCCGTCGGGGCCGTGGCGATCTCCCCCGGCCAGGTACTGGCGATCCTGGGCGAGCAGGTAGGCCTCTCGCTGCCGTGGGCCTTCGAAACGCGCCAGGAGCTGGTCCTCACGGCCATTCGGCTGCCGCGCGTGCTGCTGGCCATCGGCGTGGGCGGCGGGCTGGCCGTGAGTGGGGCCGTCATGCAGGGCCTCTTCCGCAACCCGCTGGCCGACCCGAGCCTGATCGGCGTGTCGAGTGGAGCGGCGCTGATGGCCGTCGTCACCATCGTGCTGGGCGCGACGGTCTTCGGCGCGTGGTCCGACCTGCTCGGCGCTTTTCTGCTCCCGGCGGCGGCTTTTGCGGGCGGTGTGCTGGCGACGGTCATCGTCTACCGCCTGGCGACGCGCGAGGGACGCACCTCCGTCGCCACGATGCTGCTGGCGGGTATCGCCATCAACGCGCTGGCCGGGGCCGGAACGGGCCTGATGATCTTCGTCGCCGACGACGACCAACTGCGCGACCTGACGTTCTGGACGCTCGGCAGCCTGGGTGGGGCCACCTGGACGCAGCTCGCCGTCGTCGGGCCGCTGCTGCTGGGCGGGATGCTGGCCGCCCCTCTCCTGGCCCGCCCGCTCAACGCGATGCTGCTAGGCGAAGGCGAGGCGCAGCACCTGGGCATCCACACCGAGCGCGTCAAGCAGATCGTCATCGGGCTGGCGGCGCTGGTCGTCGGCGCGGCGGTGGCGGTGAGCGGCATCATCGGCTTCATCGGCCTCGTGGTGCCGCATCTGCTGCGGCTGGCCGTCGGCCCGGATCACCGCGTGCTCGTGCCCGGCTCGGCGTTGCTGGGCGGCGCGCTGCTCGTCGGCGCGGACCTGCTCGCCCGCACCATCGTAGCCCCCGCGGAGCTGCCCATCGGCATCGTGACGGCGCTCCTCGGGGCACCCTTCTTCCTCTGGCTGCTGCTGCGCGACCGCTCGCGCGGCGTCGGCTACTCCTTCTGACCACGCCCATCCTCGACCCTGCTGCCTGATCGCGCCGCCTCCGTCGCTGTTCATCCCCTTCCAACCCAACGGACCGACCATGCCCTCCGACTCATCGACAGATGCCACGCCAATTCCTGAGTCGGCCCCCCTCTACGAGACCGACGCGGGCGCCGTGCTCTACTGCGATTGCTGTGGGCGATTTCAGGTGACGTTCGATGAGATCGTCTTGCTGCTCACGACTCCTGGGTGTGGGCGACTGCTCGACACGATGGCTCAGGTCGTGCCGCACGCACGCGAGGCGCCGCCTCGGTGGTGGCGACTGTACACGCCGACCGATGCGGGTCCGATCAGTGTGACAGTACGGAGCAGTGAGCTGCTGGACCTCTACGACCTGCTCAAAGGCGCTTCCGTGATGTTGGAGCTCGGCCATCTGCTGGACACTGCGACGCCATAACGCTCACGAATCATTTCATCTACGTCCGCCCTCCCATGCCGATCTATCAGAACGAGGCCTCCCTGATCTACCAAACGCAGAACGGCAAAGTGCTCCGCTGCGCCTGCTGCGGACGGCTGGAGATCCACTTCGGCAACATCGCGATCGCCGAGCCGCCGGGCCGTTTCGAGCGCCTCCGCAAGATCGTCGCATCGATCGACCTGGACCGCCCGGCGAGCCAGACCGACAGCGATCGACCGATCATGCTCGCGGTGGACGGCGTGCGGCTGTCCCTCCGCTTCACGCGCGCTGAGGCGGCCGAACTGCAGGAACTGCTCGACGGGACCGCTGCGATGCTGGAGCTAGAGCACCTGCTGGACGACACGCTGAGCTCCGAAGAACGCTCGTAATCCCTCGCTGTGGTCTGCCCCGCGCCACGCGAGGACACTATGTGAGACATGATCGAGTCGGTCGCGCGGACGATTCATCTCAAATACTTCGTCAGTAACATGCGAAAGCAGACGCAAATATTTATACTCGGTCTAAATAAGCCTAACGTCGTTCCCCACCCTGTCTTGCCCGTGCGCACCTCGCTCTTCCGACTTTCATCCGTCTTTTTCCTTTTTCTTTTTCTGTTCGGCACCGCTGACTGCCTGGCCCAGACCGGCACCATCGCTGGCCGCGTCGTCGAAGCCGCTACGGGAGAGCCGCTGGCGGGTGCCACCGTCCAGCTCGCGGACACCGAGCGCGGCACGGCCACGGACGCCTTCGGCCGGTTCGTGCTGAGCAAGGTGCCTCCTGGCTCGACGTCACTCCGGGCGTCGTTCGTCGGCTACGTGCCGGAGGAGCAGGCCGTCACCGTCGAAGCCGATGCACGGACGACGGTGACTATTTCGCTGACCGAAAACACGGCCGAGCTGGCGGAGGTGGTCGTGCGCAGCGAGAAGTTCGTGCGCAACGTGCAGGAGACGCAGACGAGCGTCGGCGTCGTGACGGAGGAGGAGATCGAGGCGATTCCGGTGCGTGACTGGGAGGACGCTGCGCTCCTGGTCGGCAACGTGTCCACGAGCGGATTCGGCGCGTTCACCATCCGCGGCATCCCGAACGTGGGCGTCGGCGGCGGCGGCAACCCTACGGCCACGCTCTACATCGACGGCGTCCCCCAGGGCGCATTCACCACGTCACGGACGATCCGCGGGATGTGGGACGTCGAAGCCGTCGAAGTCTTTCGTGGGCCGCAATCGACGGTGTCGGGCCGGAACGCGCTGGCCGGGGCCGTCTACGTCCGCTCGGCGGCGCCCTCGTTCGACTGGGGCGCGGCGGCGCGGGTCCGCGGGGGCAACCAGGAGGCCTTCGAGGGGGCGCTCATGATCACGGGCCCGATCATCGACGACCAGCTCGCCGTCCGCGTCTCCGCTGAGTCCGGCACCCAGGACACCGGCGTCGAGTACGCAAACGTCAGCTCTGACGACGACGGGTTCGATCGCACGAACACGATCGCGCAGCGGAACGTGCGCACGCGCCTGCTCGCCACCCCGGCGGCGCTCCCGGGCTTCTCCGCCCTGCTGAACTACACGTACGCCTACGACCGACCCCACTCGTTCCTGGGCGTCACCGACCTCGAAGACCGGACGAACAACGGGTCTATCGCCTCCTTCACCGAGACCACGCTGCACAACACATCCCTCGAAATGAGTTACGACCTCACGCCTGCGCTCACGGTCACGTCGATCACGGGCGCCGTCGTGAGCGACTACGCCATCGACCAGCTCACGTACCAGACGACGGACCCGGACGCCACGGTCGGCGTCGCGCAACGGTCCCAGACCGACGGGCTCAACGTGACGCAGGAGCTTCGGATGAACTATGAGACGGGGCGGACGCAGGCCGTGCTCGGCGGCTATTACGGGTCGTTCGCGTTCGAGCGGGATCGTCTCGACCAGGGTGACGTGTACCCCATCGTCCGCCCCCAGCTCGAACAACTCCTCGGCTCGCTGCTTCCCCCCGATGCTCCGTTTCCGGTCTTCGAGATCAACTTCAATGCCACCACGCTCAACGACGACGAGAACGAAAACGTCGCCGTCTTCGGCGAGGTAAACCGCGAGGTGATCGCCGACCGGCTTACGCTGACGGCTGGCCTGCGCTACGACCGCGAGACCTTCGGCGGCTCGTCGGTGGTGATCAACCCGGAGGCCGAGATCGTCGGGAGCCCGTTCCCGGAAGCGGTCAACCAGCAGGTCGCGGCTGCGCTCCTCCTGATGGTCAACACCTCGCTGCAGCGCCTCGATGCGGAGTACGAAGCCTTCCTCCCGAAGGTCGGCGCCGTCGTCGATCTCACGCGTGACGTCTCCCTCGGCGCGACGGTGCAGCGCGGCTACCGCGCGGGCGGCTCCGAGTCGCTGCCGGTCGGCGGGACGAACGTGTTCGATCCGGAGTTCACCTGGAATTACGAGGTGGCCTTCCGCAGCCGCTGGCTCGGCGGACGCCTCCTCGCCAACGCCAACGTGTTCTACACCGACTGGCAGGACCAGCAGGTCAACCTGCCGATCGAGGGGACGACCGGACTGTTCCAGACGGAGAACGCGGGCGAGTCCACGCTCTACGGCGGCGAGCTGGAGCTGCGTGCCATCCCGGCTACGGGACTGACGCTCTACGGCTCGCTCGGCCTCACGCACACGGAATTCGACGACTTCGCCTCACCGACGCCCGACGACCCGGACCGCAACCTGGCGGGCTTCGACTTCCCGGGTGCTCCGGGCGAGACCTTCTCCGCCGGGGCGATCTACGAGGACGGGGCCGGCCCGTTCGGCGGGCTCAACGTGAGCTACGTCGGCGAAAACTACTCCGCTGTGGGAACCGTCGCTGGCCCGCAAGGGCCGGAGAACGACCCGGATCTTCGCGCTGGCGAGTATACCATCGTCGACGCCCAGGTGGGGTACGTCTTCGACGTTGGCGGCACAAGGGCGCGCTTGACCGCCTTCGCCCGAAACCTCTTCGACGAGACGGCCCCCGATCTCGCGCGGTTCGACGCACGGGGCCGCGTCGAGACGATCCTCCGCCCGCCGCGAGTGGTTGGGCTGACCCTCAACGTCAACCTCTAGCCGCTGGCCTGCGTGTCCCCGCTCTTGCTCTCCATTGCCATCGCCTCGATAGCCGTGCTCGACGCGTTATACATGGTCCTCTCGGCTGCTGCGTATAGCGCCTTCTATGCGGGGGCGCCGGGCCGCCAGTCGCAGGCGGTCGGTCCGTCGCGTGTGCTCCTCGGCGCTGGGATCGTGCTGACCGTCGCCGCGCTGGCGCTCTCGGTCGTGGCGACCCGCTCGACCGTCGGGCCGGTGCTCACGCTTACGGTGATGATGACCGTAGCTTCTGTGCTCGCCATCACCGGCCCGTTCATGCTACCGGACTCCGAGGGAACCACACGGCGACGGCGTTCCCGAGCAGGCGCCTCTGCCGACGGGACTGACGCCCGTTCGGTATCCTCGCGTCCTGCGCCGCGTCCCCCGAACCTCCTCCCCTCGGACCGATGAAGCACGACTGGACGACCGGCGAAGCGTATGGCAAGGGGACAGCTGCGGTGCTGGGGGGCTTCGCTGCGTTCATCCTGTTCGGCCTCATGCTGGGCACCGCCCTTCCCGCGCTTGGCCTCCCCATCGGCGTCGCCGTCGCACTCAGCGCCGGGCTCTCGATACCGGTCTGGACCCTGTTCATCGGGTGGGCTGTGCTTGCGCCGAGCGGGCGCGGGGCGTGGTTCCGCGTGGGCGGGACGACGCTCGTGCTGGGGGTCATCACCGTGCTCGCCTACTTCCTCTAGCCTTGCCCGTCATGGACACGACCGACCGCACGAAGGCTCCGCCTGCTGCACCGGCCGAGGGCGATCCCTCGGGCGCAGCGCCCCCGGCGAAGACAAAGAAGAAGCTCGTCGGGCCGCGCGCGTTCAAGCTGCTCTGGGACGCCCACTCGGTAACGGGCATCGTCATCGGGCTGGGGCTGTTCGTCATCTTCTTTGCTGGCGCCTTCGCGCTCTACCGGGGTGAGCTCCACGCCTGGGCCGACCCTGCCCTCCGCACGACCGAAGTGCGTCTCTCGGCCGACGCCGTCACGACCCCCCTGCTTGCGGAGCACCCCCCGGCCCAGGGCACCGACCTCCAGGTGACCTACCCGATCAGGGAGCGGACGTACTACTTCGTCCGGTACGAGACGATCGAGGCCGACAGTACGCGGCCCGTGCAGGCATACGTCAACGCCTCCACGGGCGCGTCCTTCACGCCAGCGGTGCCCAACCACGTCGGCCGGAGCATGCTCTCGGAGATGCTCTACGACCTTCACTTTTTCGGGCAGGCTGGAATGTGGGGGGAAATCCTCTCGGGCCTGGCTGCCGTGTTCTTTCTGTTTGCCGTCGTGAGCGGCCTGCTCATCCACTGGCGCAAGTTGCCGAAGGACTGGCACACGTTCCGGCCGCGTGCCAGGCTGCGTACCGCCCTGGCCGATGCACACAACGTGCTCGGGCTCATCGGCCTCCCGTTTACCGTGATGTACGCGATCACGGGTGCGTTTCTGGCCCTCCTCGTCATCCTGCTCGCGCCGACGGTGCTCGTGGTGTTCGACGGGGACACCGAAGCCCTGGAGGCGACCCTGAGCGGGTTCGAGATGCCGCCCCACGAGCCGACCGGAGCGGCGGCGCAGATGCTATCGTTTGAGGACATCGAGGAGGCGGTTCCGGCCTCGTGGGACGGCGTCGTCGAGATGACGAGCATCATCGTCCACGGATGGGGCGACGAGGCGGCCGTGGCGGTCGTATACGGCGACGTGGAGCACTCCCTCACGCAGTCGCCGCGCGCCGCACTGAGTGCGACGACGGGCGAGGTGCTCGCGGCCAACGACCCGCCCACCGCGACGGCGCTCGGCGGGACGACGGCCGTCATGACGAACCTTCACTATGCCCGGCTCGGCAGTCCCCTCGCCAAGGTGCTCTTCTTCCTGCTCGCACTCGCGACGAGCGCAGTGATCCTGACGGGCAACGTCCTCTGGGTACTCGTCCGCCGTCCGAAGGACCCGCGCGCGACACCCTGGCTGCACCGGGTTCTGGCGCGCCTCACCGTCGGCGTCGGGTGTGGGCTGGTGGCCGCCGTCCCGCTCCTGTTCCTGACGACGGCGGCGCTCCCGATGGACCTGCCGAGCCTCCGAATCTGGGAGCACGTGGCCCTCTTCGGCGGATGGGCGGTCCTCATCGCGGCGGCGTTCTTCGGTCCGTCGCCGGTGTGGGCAGCGCGGTGGCAGCTTGCGCTCGCGGGCGCGCTCAGCCTGATCGTGCCCCTCGCCAACGGACTCGGCACCGGCGCATGGCCGTGGGTCACCGCCCCACTCGGCCAGTGGGCCGTGTTCTGGGTCGATGTGGGCTTCCTGCTGAGCGCCCCGATCCTCCTCTGGATCGCGTGGCGGCTCTCCGGGGAGGCCCATACGTTAGACAGGAACGCCCCGCCCGTCTAGCCCGTGCGGGCTCAGGCCCTGCCTGGCCGTTGTGCCCCCTTCCCAACCTCGGCGACTCACCGCTCATTACGAACGACCATGATGCCTAACCCCACCGTCACTCGCACCCTGTTCCTTCTCCTGGCCAGCTTCCTGAGCGTGGGCGCGGGACTCGCCCAGGAGTCCGCCTCCGTCCTTCCAGGCGACCGAGAGGCCGCGCTGCACGACCTGCGCGTCGACGTCGGCTATCTATCGGCCGACCTGCTGGAGGGCCGCGAGACCGGGAGCGCAGGCGAGCGCCTCGCCGCCCGCTACATCGCGGAGCGCTTCCAGGAGTTAGAACTGGACAGCACGTGGGTCCAGCCGTTCGACTTCACGTACAGCCCGAATCCGCATGCCCCGCCGGGCGAGGGTACCCCGCGCACCGGGCGCAACGTCATCTCCCGTCTCGACCGTGGGGCGGATCGCACCCTCGTCGTAGGTGCCCACTACGACGGACTGGGGTATGGCGGCGTCGGGTCGCGCGCACCGGGCGACTCGCTCATCCACAACGGCGCTGACGACAACGCCAGTGGCGTCGCCGCACTCCTGGAGATCGCCCGCCAGCTACGAACCTCCGACGCTCGCAGTCACAACGTCCTCTTCGTCGCGTTCTCGGGCGAGGAGCTCGGTCTCTACGGCTCCAAGCACTTCGTGGAGGCGATGCCCGTCCCCGCCGAGCAGGTGAGCTACATGATCAACCTCGACATGATAGGCCGCCTGGGCGCTGATCGCCGACTGGTGGTCAGCGGCACCGGCACCTCGCCCGCGTGGGACGCCGCCCTCGACGCCGCGGCTGCGACGACCACCCTCACGCTCTCGAAGGACACCTCCGGCCTCGGCGCGTCCGACCATACGTCTTTCTACCTGGCCGACATCCCGGCGGTCCACCTCTTCACCGGCGCGCACGACGAGTACCACACCCCGACCGACGATAGCCACCGGATCGACATCGACGGGCTGATGGACGTCGCCTCGTTCGCCGTACGCCTCATCGCGGAGCTGGACGACGACGGCGACATCCCCTTCACGGAGACAGAGAATGAGCGCCAGGAGCGCCGGATGTCCTTTGAGGTCGGCCTCGGCATCATGCCCGACTACGTCTTCGAGGGCGAGGGGCTGCGCATCGACGCGGTGACCGACGACGACGGACCAGCGGGCCGCGCGGGGCTGCGGGAAGGCGACGTCATCCTGCGCCTCGGCGATACCGCCATCGACGACATCTACACGTACATGGAAGTGCTAGGACAGCTTGAGCCGGGCGACCGTGCGACGGCCACCGTGCGGCGTGGCGACCGCACGCTGGAGAAGGAGATCCAATTCTGACCGATGCACGGATCGCGCGGCACCCGCTTGCCTGCCATCTAGACCGAGTCTAAATTGAACGCGCGTGCTGAAACCGAATAGTGCGCTCGCAGCGCGCCTCCACATCCATGATTGAACTTCACAACATCACCGTTCAGATTGGCGATGCGACGCTCGTGGAAGACGTCTCGGCGACCATCCGGCCCGGTCGCCTCACCGCCATCGTCGGCCCGAACGGCGCGGGCAAGACGACGCTCCTGCGCGTGGCGAGCGGTGAACTCAGGCCTTCGGGCGGGACGGTGCACCTGGACGAGCAGCCGCTGACGGCCCTCCCTCCTCGCGAGCAGGCGCGCCGCCGGGCCGTGCTGCCGCAGCAGTCGCAGTTGCACTTCGCCTTCTCCGTGCTGGAAGTGGTGCTGATGGGCCGCACCCCGCACCTGCAGGGCGCTGAGACGCAGCGCGACTGGCAGATCGCGGAAGCCGCGCTGGAGACGGTGGGGATGGCTGACTTCGCCGGGCGGACCTTCCCGACGCTCTCCGGCGGGGAGCAGCAGCGGGTCCACCTGGCCCGGGCCCTGGCCCAGATCTGGACGCCGCCGCCTCGCGGCCATCGCTACCTGCTCCTGGATGAGCCGACGGCCAGCCTCGACCTCGCCCACCAGCATCAGGTGCTAGAGCGAGCGGCCACGCTGGCGACGGAGGGCGTCGGCGTGCTGGCCATCCTGCACGACCTGAACCTGGCCGCGCAGTATGCGGACCACGTCATCGTCCTGCGGCAGGGCCGCCTGCACGCACAGGGGCCTCCGGAAGCCGTCTTCACGCCCGACTGCATCCACGACGTCTTCGGCTGGCCGGTGTGCATCCTCGACCATCCGACCCATTCCTGCCCGCTCATCGTCTCCGAACTGGGCGCGCGGGTCGGCTCCCCCACTCCCCCCGTATCCTCCTTTTAACAACGACGCTCACACCATGGCGACACAGACGATAGACGCTACCGACCTCAAGCAACGCTGGATCAGCTTTCAGGAGACCCATCCGAACGTCCGCATCCGCACGGCTGCCGAGCGGCTGGGCGTGAGCGAGGCCGAACTCGTGGCCACCGGCTGCGGCGACCACGTCACGCGCCTCGACGGCGGCTGGAGCGCGCTCCTCAGCGAACTCGAAGCGCTGGGCCCGGTGATGGCGCTGACCCGCAACGACGCCGCCGTCCACGAGAAGACCGGCGTGTACCGCAACGTCAAGTTCATGGAGTCGCACAACATGGGCCTCGTGCTCGACGACGACATCGACCTGCGCCTCTTCATGGACCGCTGGCACCTCGGCTTCGCGGTCGAGACGCCGTGGGCGGGCGGGCGCGACGGCGTCCGGCGGAGTCTTCAGTTCTTCGACCGCGACGGCACGGCCGTCCACAAAGTCTTTATCACCCGCAAGAGCGACCTGGACGCCTACGCCGACCTCGTAGACACCTACCGGCACGAGGATCAGTCCATTGAGCAGGCGGTTGCGCCCGTCGAGCCGCCCCCGGACGAGACGCCGGACGACGCGATCGACGTGGCGGGGTTCCTCGACGCGTGGGGACAGCTGAAGGATACGCACGACTTCTTCCCGCTGCTGCGCGACTACGACGTGTCCCGCGCCCAGGCGCTGCGCTTCGGCGAGGGACGGTTCACCCGGCGCGTCCCGGCGGATAGCCTGCGGCATACGCTGCAGGCCGCAGCCGAGCAGGAGACGCCCATCATGGTCTTCGTGGGCAGCCCCGGCTGCCTGCAGATTCATACTGGCCCGGTCAAGACGCTGAAAGCCACGCCGCCGTGGTATAACGTCCTCGACCCGGGCTTCCAGCTGCACCTGAACGAGGCGATGATCGACCAGGCATGGGTCGTCGAGAAGCCGACGACCGACGGTACGGTCACCGCGCTGGAGCTGCTGGACGACACAGGCGGCATCATCGCCCGCCTCTTCGGCAAACGGAAGCCGGGCCAGCCGGAACGGGACGACTGGCGCGCCATCCTGCATGGGCTCCCTGCCGAGACGCAGCCGGCGCTCTCTTAGGCTTCGGGGACGCGCGAGGGAGCGCCCGCCTCAGGCTTCGCTCCGCTCCGAGACCATCAACTCGCGGGCGCTTTCGAGGGCCGCCTCCGTGACCTCAGCCCCACTCATCAGCGTGGCGACCTGGGTGGCCCGCTCCTCGCCGTCGAGGCGGCGGATGTGGGTCTTTGCCCGACCGTCTTCGATGGCTTTCTCGACGACGAAGTGCGTGTCGCCCAGCGCGGCGATCTGCGGCAGGTGGGTGATGGCGATGATCTGGTGGTAGTGCGCCAGGTCGTGCATGCTCTCTCCGACGGTGCGGGCGACGGCGCCGGAGATGCCGACGTCGATCTCGTCGAAGACCAGGATGGGCAGGCGGTCGCTCTTGGCGAGGATCGTCTTGAGGGCCAGCATGATGCGGCTGATTTCGCCGCCGGAGGCCACCTTGGTGAGCGGTTTCAGGTCCTCGCCGGGGTTGGTGGCGATGTAGAACTCGGCCTGATCCATGCCGTTGGTGAACGCTGCGAAGCGCTCGTCGGCCCGGCCCTCCACGGGCAGACGGATCCACCCCGCCGGATTCTGCTGCCGCCCGAAGCGCACTTCGAAGCGGCTGTGGGTCATGCCCAGCTCGCCCAGCTCGGCGGCGATGGCCTGCTCGATGCGCTCGGCCACCTCGTGCCGCTTGGCCGACAGGCGCCGGGCGGCCTCGCTCAGATCGCGCTGGGCCGTCTCGATCTCCCCGTCCATCCGCTCGATGGCGCCCTCGAAGTCGGTCGCCAGCTGGTAGGTCTCGCCGATCTCGGCACGGTGCTCCAGCACCGCCTCCAGGGTGCCGCCGTACTTGCGCTTGAGGCGGTCCAGCTCGGTGAGGCGCTGGCGGATGGCCTCCAACCGCTCCGGATTGAACTCGACGCGGGCGTTGTAGTCCTGCAGGAACTTGGCGATCTCAGAGACGATGATCTGGGCCGACTTGATCTCGCCGAGGGCCGTCTCGAAGGCGTCGTCGATGCGGGCCAGGTCGTTCAGCTCGTTGCGCGCCTTGACGAGCAGGTCATTCACGGCGCCGTCGCTCTCGTAGAGCATCTCGTAGAGGCCGGCGGTGGACTGGTAGAGCTGCTCGGCGTTCTCCAGGATGCGCCGCTCGGCCTCCAGCGCCTCGTCTTCGCCCTCCTCAGGCTCGACCTGGTCGATCTCCTCGATCTGGAAGGCGTAGAGTTCCTTCTGCTGCTGCAGGTCGCGCTCCCGGTCCACCAGCTCCTGACGCTCCTGCATGAGTCCAGCGACGCGCTCGTAGTGCTCCTGGTAGGTCGCCCGCAAGCCGCCGAGGCCGCCGAAGTTGTCCAGCAGGTCGAGGTGCGTCTCCGTGCGGAGCAGGCTCTGGTGCTCGTGCTGGCCGTGCAGGTCGATCAGGCAGTCCGCCACGGCCCGCATCACATCCAGCGTGGCCGGCGTGTCGTTGATGAAGCCCCGGCTGTACGACGTGGTGATGTCGCGTCGCATGATGAGGCGTGGCATCGGGTCGATGCTGTTCTCGTCCAGCAGCGCCCGGATGGCAGGGATATCGGCCTCATCGAACACGCCCTCGATGATGGCTTTCTTGGCGCCCGTCCGTACCACGTCCGTCGACGCCCGCTCGCCCAGGATCATCTTGAGCGCCCCGACGATGATGGACTTACCCGCGCCCGTCTCGCCCGTCAGGATATTCAGCCCGCTCTCGAACTCGACATTGAGCTCTTCGATCAGCGCGTAGTCCCGGATGGTGAGATGACGCAGCATCGCAGGGTTACTGGTTACGCGTTACGGGTTGTGCGTTGATCGCGAGCCGAAACCAATGGGCCTTCGATCCGCTACCTCTTATCCTAAAGCCATACTTGAATCAATCCTTGGAAATGAGCGACCAGCCCTGATCCAGCTTCTTCTGGGCGTACTTGTACTTCAGGTTCTCCGTCTGCCCGGTGGCCGGGTTCTGGATGGTCACGTAGTCGTTGCGCCCGATCTTATCGACCGTCACGGGCTGCTTATTGGCCGTCGGGTCTTTGTCGGCGGCCTGCTGCTGCTCTTGCCCGCCGTTGACCTTGACGCTGTAGTCGGGCTGGGCGGACTCGTGCTGCTCGACGACGGAGCGCGGATCGAGGCGCTGGCGGCGTCCCCGCTCGGCCCCGGCGGCGGCGTTGACGAGCGGCCCGGCGCGCATCACGAACGAGACCACGTCCTGGTTGACCTCCTCCAGCATCTCGGTGAAGAGCTTGTAGGCCTCCATCTTGTACTCGATGAGCGGGTCACGCCGTCCGTAGGCGCGCAGGCCCACGCCCTCCTTCACCTCGTCGAGCGCGCGCAGGTGGTCGGTCCACCGCCGGTCGATGAACGACAGCATGGCCGTCCGCTCCAGCGCATCATTGACCTCGCGCCCCTGCGTCTTGTGGATGTCCTCCACGCGGACGACGGTCCGTAGCGCCCGCATGCCGTCGCTGAAATCGACCGACACGCGCTCGGGCTTCTCCTCCACCTCGTCGTTGTCGAGCAGCTGCTGGATGCTGTCGTAGAAGGGCTGGGCCAGCGCCCGCCGCTTGCGCTGGTAGAAGTCGATGGCGGCGTCGAAGGCCTGGTCCACGATGCCTTCCTCGCCCAGCTTCATGGCGATCTCGCGGTCCACCTCGTAGTCGAACGCCAGCACGCGGCGCAGCTCTTCGCGCATCTCCTCGAAGTTGCCGTCGCCGTAGTGCTTGGTGACGATCTTCTCGACCATCTCGTAGAGCATCTCCAGCACCTCGCCGTGGAAGCGCTCGCCCTTGAGGGCGTGGTTGCGGCGGTCGTAGATGACTTGCCGCTGCGCGTTCAGCACATCGTCGTATTCCAGCTGGCGCTTGCGGATGGCGAAGTTGTTCTGCTCCACCTTCTTCTGCGCCCGCTCGATGCTCTTGGTGACCCACGGGTGCGTGATGACTTCGCCCTCTTCCAGGTTCAGCTTGTCCATCACCTTCGTGATGCGGTCCGACCCGAAGAGGCGCATCAGGTTGTCTTCGAGCGAGACGTAGAACTGGCTCTGGCCGGGATCGCCCTGACGCCCGGCACGCCCGCGCAGCTGGAGGTCGATGCGGCGGCTCTCGTGGCGCTCGGTGCCCAGGATGGCCAGCCCGCCGACCTCCCGGACGCCCGGCCCCAGTTTGATGTCGGTCCCGCGCCCGGCCATGTTGGTGGCGATGGTGACGGACCCCTGCTGCCCGGCCTCGGCCACGATCTGCGACTCCTGCTTGGCCCGGTCCTGGCGCGCGTTGAGCACGTTGTGACGAATGCCCACGCGCTTGAGCATGCGGCTCAGCGTCTCGGATACTTCGACGGAGGTGGTGCCGACGAGCACCGGCTGCCCTTTCTCGTTGTACTCGCGGATGCGGTCGATGGCGGCGTTGTACTTCTCCCGGCGGGAGCGGAAGACGAGGTCTTCCTTGTCCTCGGCACTACGATGACTTCCATATCGTAGATCTTGTGGAACTCCTCCGCTTCCGTCTCAGCCGTACCCGTCATGCCGGACAGCTTGTGGTGCATGCGGAAGTAGTTCTGCAGCGTGATCGTGGCGTAGGTCTGCGTCGCGGCCTGCACCTTCACGCCCTCCTTCGCCTCGATGGCCTGGTGCAGCCCGTCCGAGTAGCGGCGGCCGCCCAGCACGCGGCCGGTATGCTTATCGACGATCTGGACGCGCCCGTCCTGGACGATGTATTCGACGTCTTTCTCGTAGAGCGTGTAGGCCTTGAGCAGCTGCTCGATGGCGTGGAGGCGCTCGGCGCGCTCCGAGTAGGTATTGTAGAGCTGCCGCTTCGCCTCCTCGTGTTCGTTATGGATCACGCGGCGGTCGTTCATCAGCTTGTTCTGCCGCTTCTCCTCCGTCAGGTCGTCGCGGCTGGCGAGCTCCTTTTCCAGCTGCTGCAGCCGCTCGTCCCGCTCCTGTTCCAGCCGCGCCGTCTCCTCCCCGATGTCCGGGAGGACGAACAGGTCGATGTCCATACCTGCAGTCTCCGAGATGGCCTGCCGGCCCTGGTCAGTCAGCTCGATGGCGTGCTGCTTTTCGTCGAGCGCATAGTGCAGCTCGGCGTCCACCTCAGGCATGCGGCGGGCACTGTCCTGCAGGTAGAAAAACTCCGTCTTCCGCAGGAGCTGTCCCACGCCCGGCTCCTGCATCAGCTTCTGGAACTGCTTGTTCTTGGGAAAGCCGCGCGAGGCCCGCAGCAGCGCCAGTCCGGCCTCGTCCTCGTACTGAGACGCCGTCCGCTTGTCGCCCGCCTCCAGCGCCTCGTCCCGCGCTGCCAGCTTCTGCTCCGCCTCTTTGACGAAGCTGGCGACGATCTTCTTCTGCTGGTAGACGACCTTCTCCACGGCGGGCTTCAGTTCGGCGAAGCGCTGGTCGTTGGACTGCGGGACGGGGCCGGAGATGATGAGCGGCGTCCGCGCCTCGTCGATCAGGACCGAGTCGACCTCGTCGATGATGGCGAAGTGGTGCTCGCGCTGCACGAGCTGATCGGGGTCGACGACGAACGAATTGTCGCGCAGGTAGTCGAAGCCGAACTCGTTGTTCGTGCCGTAGGTGATGTCGGCCAGATAGGCGTTGCGGCGCCCCTCGGAGTGCGGCTCGTAGCGCTCGATGCAGTCGACGGTGAGCCCGAGATATTCGAAGATGGGCCCCATCCACTCGGCGTCGCGCTCGGCCAGGTACGGGTTAACGGTGACCAGGTGCACGCCGCGCCCGACGAGCGCGTTCAGGTACATCGGCATGACGGCGACGAGCGTCTTACCCTCACCCGTCTTCATCTCCGCGATGTTGCCCCGATGGAGCACGATGCCGCCCAGCAGCTGCACGTCGTACGGGACCATGTCCCACGTGACCTTGGAGCCGCCCGCGACCCATTCTTCGCCCAGCATGCGGCGGCAGGCCTCTTTGACCACGGCGAAGGCCTGCGTCATGATGTCGTCCAGGACGATCTCGACGGTGTCGAGCCACTCCTCTTCGAGCGCGTCGAGTTCGTCGAGCAGATCCTGCCGCTCGCCGAACGTCAGCTCTTCCGGCTCGGTCACCTGCCCGTCGCCCCCGACGTTGGGCGGCTCGCCCTTCAGCAGCGCCCGCACCTCGTCGCGGCGGGCGTCGATGGGCGCCACCGCCTCGCGGATTTCCTGCTTGAACTCGTCCGTCTTGGCACGTAGCGCCTCGTCCGAGAGCGCCTCGAACTCGGCGACATATTCGTTGATCTCGTCAACCAGCGGCCAGATTTTCTTGAGGGCGCGCTCGTTGCGGTTGCCGAAGAGGTTTTTAATAAAATCCAGCATACAGTCGTAAGGCCGTTCGCAGAGGAGCCATCAGGGATGGGAGAGCGGCTGTCGGCAGGCGCCTGCCATCCTGGCGGACGACGCAGCAGCGGGCTGCCCCGTCAGACGGATGCAGAGGCAGGTCAAAAAGCAGGCCAATCGTGCCCACCGGGGGCACGACGGGCTCACTGCCGAAGCGCGATTCTCACGCCGCGTCGGGGGATCCGTTCCCCGCAGTCCGGGTTTTAGAAGCTGATTTCATGCGTAGCCCGGGGCGGCAGGCGCTCGCTCCCGGCGGCCCGTTCGTCAGCGCATGGACCTCGCGTGTACTGCCAGTGCGCCCTTTCTCCGACTTCCTTTCTGACACCCACCCGCCTATCCCCGACGCGCTACGACGATCCGGCATCGCGCCCGTCCCGGTGCGGGGCACCACGGTCGACCTTTCATCTGTCCGCCGCGATGCCGAGACTAACGGTCCTGTTCATGTGCAGTCTCTGCCTTCTATGAAGTGCTCTTCCGTCGTCGCTGTCGCCGTCCTGCTGCTGGGCCTCGCCGTTCCGGCACAGGCGCAACCCACGGATCTCTCGGGCTTCAGCTTTCTGCGGCTGGAGCCCTCGGCCCGGGCCGCCGCGCTGGGCGGCAGCTTCAACGCCGTCTACGGCGACGACGTCAACGCCTTCTTCTACAACCCAGCCCTCCTGAACGACGCGATGCACGGCGTGCTGTCGGTGTCGTACCTGAACCACCTGTCCGACATCAACGCCGGATTCGCCGCGTACAGCCGTCACCTGGACGGCCTCGGCACGGTCGGCGGCGGGCTGCGCTTTCTGAGCTGGGGCGAGTTGCAGGGGGCCGACGAGCAGGGCAACCGGACCGACACCTTCGGCGCCTCCGACGTGGCGCTGACGGCGGGGCTCTCGCGGGCGTACGATGACAACTTGCGGTACGGCGCCAGCGTGCACGTCATCTATTCGTCCATCGACACCTACAACGCCTCGGCCCTCGCCGCCGACGTGGGCGTGCTCTACGCCGTGCCCAGCGAGCAGCTGACGCTCAGCGCCTCCGTCCACAACCTGGGCGTCACGCTTAACTCGCTCGGCGCGACGACCGACCAGTTGCCCGTCGACGTGCGCGTGGGCGTGACCAAGCAGCTGCGCTACCTGCCGCTGCTCGTCTCGGTGATGGGGTACAACCTGCACGACTACGACAGCCTGTCCGACACGGCGACGACCCTGGACAACATTCTGGGCCACCTCGCTGTGGGCGGGGAGTTCCAGTTCGGCGAGGCGTTCAACGTGCGGCTCGGCTACAACCACCGCCGCCACGAGGCGCTCAAGACCAAGAGCCGGCTCGACCTGGCGGGCTTTGGCATCGGATTCGGCCTCAAGATCACGCGCTTCCGCCTCGACTATGCGTACAATTCCTGGTCCGAGAACGGCGGCCTGCACCAGCTGACCGTGCGCACCTCCATCTGACGGGCCGCATCTTTCAGCGACGTGGATCGTAGCGCCTGTCCTGAACGCCCCCTTTCCACCTGCCTCCCAGTCGATGCCCGCCCCTCGCCGTTCCCTCGCCCTGTGCCTGTTCGTTTTTCTTCTTCTTGCGCTGCCGATCCAGGCGCAGGACACGACAGCCACCTCGTCCCCTCCTGCCGACGCCAACGACGTCGCCTCGGTCGACGCTCTGATCGCGGCGCTGTACGACGTCATTTCAGGCGAAGCCGGAGCCGAGCGCGACTGGGATCGCTTCCGGTCGCTGTTTGCCCCGGGTGCCCGCCTCATCCCTATCCAGCCGACGGCGCCGGGCGAGGCGCCGCAGGCTACGATCTTGACGCCGGAGGACTACATCGAGCGCGCCACCCCGTTCTTTACGCAGAGCGGGTTTTATGAGACGGAGATCGCCCGGGAGACGGACCGCTTCGGCCATCTCGTCCACGTCTTCAGCACTTATGAGTCGCGCCGGAGCCCCGACGAAGCGCCGTTCGCCCGCGGCATCAACAGTATCCAGCTCGTGCAGCAGGACGGCCGGTGGTGGGTGCTCACCATCGCGTGGCAACCCGAACGTCCCGATCAGCCGATCCCGTCGAAGTACCTGCCCGACGGCCGCTGACCGAGTTGCTCCCTACCGGAACGAATACGCTACGCCCGCTCCGATCACGAAGCGTGCCCCGTCTCCGGCGCGGCCGGTGACGTCAGCCACGGCGGGCGTGATGACCAGCGGCAGGCGACGCAGCGGCGCGATGGACAGTCCCAGCACGAGATCCTGCCCCGTCCAGTCGGCGATGGTGCTGACCTGGTCGTGTGCCTGGAGCGCGACGGCCCCGAACGCGCCCATCCCGTCCGTACCAGCCAGGAAGTCGTCTTCGCGCTGGAAGCGGCTGTTGCCCAGCCCGAGCGTCAGGACGAGCTGCCGGAACCAGCGCGTGCCGCCGTCCCGCAAGGTCAGGAGCGTGCTGCCGACGACGTAGAGGTTGCGTCCGCCGTCGATGGTGGGCGTGTAGAACAGGTTCTCGTAGCCGACAGCCAGGCTCGTATTGGTGGTCAGGCGGCGGTGAATTTTGACGCTTACCCCGCGCGTGTCGAAGAAGTCGGTAGCCGTATCGTAGCTCGTCAGGACGATCTCGGCGGCGACGAAGCGGTGCGCATCGCCGAGCCCGATGCCGACGGAGGCCGTGCCGTCGTAGCGCGACGAATACCGCATGCGGTCCTGGTAGCCGACCATCGCGAACGCCTCGCCCCAGTCCGCCCCGAAGGCAGACGGGGAGGCGATCGACAGGCTCGGGAGCCCTGCGGCACGCACGGTCAGGCGAACGTCAGACGGCACCGCCACCAGCCGATACCGGGCGCGGAGCGCTTCCAGCGAATCAGGCTCCACCGATGCATCGCTCGGCAGCAAGCCTGAGATGACAACATCCTCTGCGCCACCCGATGCCCATGCAGGCGCGGTGTACACCGTCCCCATCCCGAGAACGAGCACCAGGGCACATCCCACCGACATCAGTTTATGCATCGTACGACTCCAGATGAGTAGGGAGTAGGGTTGGACCGATTCGACGTGCATCCCGCAGCATGCGCGTCGCCGTCACTCTGCCAGCGGCTGTGCGCCGGACAGATAGGCCAGCGTCGCGTGGACGACGACGAACGCATCAGGCGGGTCGTTCAGAAACGCGAGCGGCGCCTGATCGACCACCTGGTTGAACGCTGCGAGCGCCACCACCAGGCGGTCGGCTTCCAGGACGTCACCCCGCGTGAGCCCGACCAGGGCGTCCATCAAGGCTTCGGCGTGGTCTGCCGGGACGCCGTGCACCGTGAGCTCCTCGGTGAACCTGGCTGCGCCGGTCGTCCCGACGAGCAGGCTGCCGATCTGCTGTTGCAGCACCGTCGGAGCCCCGGGCAGCACGGCCACCGTTGACTCCGACGCCGCCATGAGCACGTCGAGCAACGACCCGGCCTCCAGCAGCTGGTTCACCCGCTGCGCGATGGCGTTAGCCCGATCCTGCGCCTCCGCCGAGACGAACGACGCATCGGTACGGTATTTCAGCACGCCGATGATGTCGGTGCTGACGCCCGACATGTCGGACATATTGACGCCGGTGTTGACGCCGGAATGATCGGACATGTGTTGCGCATAGAGCGGCACGGTCCCGCTGAGCACGAGGGCGAGGAGTACGGTGCAGAACGTCGTGAGGAATAGCGATGGGCGAACCATGGGAGCGCCTCCGATGAGCTGGAGAGGGACGGTGTAGTCCAGGGGGAACGGCGGAAAAGCCCGTCCCGCTGGGGAATCAGGCTTCAGCAACAACCGCTATCGTCCACACTTCTGCCGAGACGTTCACACGCAACCTCGTGTAGGGAAATGACGCACCCGCGCGTCGCCTTTGGCTACGGTCGTCGTCCAGAAGACGTCGTACTCGCTTCGAGAGCGTGCAAGCTGCCGGTTCTACTGATGCAGAGTGTAAATGTCTGGGTCTTGTGTCGCCTGTCGTGGTCCTTGGTCCGTGATGGGCATGGGCCAGCGCTTCTGCACGCATCACGCAACACGAAACACAAAGCGATACTGAGATCGCCAAGCGAGAACGGGATCAGTCCAGCCCCCGCTCAGCCAGCCACTCGGCGCCCCGGCCCTTGATGTTCTCGTCCCAGTATTGCATCCACGTCGCCCCCTCCTGCTCCAGCCGCCCCCAGTCGATGGGCATCGGCGTGATCGCGGCACGGGTCATCCAGCCCGGCAGCCGCTCCGACGCGATGTCCTGCCGCACCGGGATGCGGTAGTACTCGTGCGCCTGCCGGACGAGGGCGCTGTCGGTGGTGACGTGCTCGTAGAACTGCCGCGCCCGATCCAGGTTGGGTCCGCCCTCGACGAGCGCGATGCCGTCGGCCAGGACGGGCGTGCCGCTCGTGGGAATGAGATAGTCGAACGGATAGTCGTGCATCTCAGCCTGGAGGTAGATGTCGGGCATGTTCCAGAGACTCACGTCGGCCTCTTCGCGGGCGAGGCGCAGGTAGAGCTGCGTGGGATTGGCCGTGTATGCCTTCGTGTTCACGTCGAGGCGGGCGAGCCAGGCATAGCCGTCCTCCACGGTCGGCTGCCGCAGGATCATGGCGCCGAAGATGGTGCGCATCGTCGACGACGCCAGCGGATAGCGGATGAGGATGCGGTCCCGCCACTCCGGCTCGATCAGTGCGTCCCAGTCCTGTGGCGCCTCGGTAATGTCCAGCGTGCGCGAGTTGTAAGCGATGACTTCGGGCGTCAGGAACGTGCCGTACCAGAAGCCGTCGGGGTCGAAGGCGTTGTCCGCCGCAGCGTCGCTCCACGTGGGCACGTACGGTTCGAGGAGGCCTTCCCGCGCGGCCCGGTCGAACGCCGTGCTGGCCCCACCCCACCAGAGGCTCGCCTGCGGGTTGGCCGACTCGGTGCGGATGCGGTCGTACGCGTCCTGCCCGCCCATGTCGATCCACTGCACGTCCACGTCCGGATACTTCGCCTCGAACGCCTCCTCCGACGCCTCCAGCAGCTCCTTGCCGTGCGGCGAGTAGACCACCAGCGTCTCCCGGTCGTCACTGGCACAACTGAATAGGACCAGCGCTACGAGAAGGACTACGACCGTTCGCATCATGATCAGCGTCTTCGACTGGTTTCAGGTTCCAGGGTGTCATGTTTCAGGTCTCACGTCTGAGATCCCAGGCCGTGCAACCTGTAACCTGCAAACCTGAAACCTTGAACGTCGAACTCAACCGATGACCCGCAGCCCGGCAAATTTGAGCATCAGCTTCTTCTGTCCGACGCCTTTGAAGAAGACGACCGCCTTGGCCTGCTCCCCGCGTCCTTCGAGCGACACCACCTTGCCCTCGCCGAACTTCTGGTGTTCTACCCGCGTGCCCGGTACGATCTCGACGGCGCCCTCGTCGTAGACGATGCGGCGGCCGCGGTCGGCCTCGGTGTCTCGGTTTTTCGTACGCCGGACAGTACGCGTGCGGCGCTTCCCGGACGCCCCGCGCAGGTTCTTGCGATAGTAGTGCGGGTCCATGTCGTCATACGACGCGCCGTCGCCATCGCCCGCGGAGAAGCGATCGCTCTTCTGGCGCAGCGCCGCGCCCGACTCCATGCGGACCACCTCGGGATCCACCTCGTCGAGAAAGCGGCTGCGGATGCCGGGCTGCTGCTCGCCGTAGCGGAAGCGGCTGCGGGCGTACGACAGGTAGAGGTGGTCCTGCGCCCGCGTCGCGCCGACGTAGAAGAGGCGCCGCTCTTCCTCCAACTCCTTCACGTCCTGCATCGCCTGCGAGAGCGGGAAGAGTCCCTCCTCCAACCCCGTGATGAAGACGACCGGGAATTCGAGCCCCTTGGACGCGTGCAGCGTCATCAGCGTGACGCGGCTCTCGCCCTCGTCCGCCTGGTCGGCATCGGTCAGCAGCGTCACCTCCTGCAGGAACGTGCTAAGGGCGTCCTCGTCGCCCGCCCCGGCGCTG
>JAAAOL010000557.1 GCA_009908885.1 Bacteroidota bacterium
GCTGGGAGACGGCCAAGGTCATCAACGTGATCACGGGCTTCTCGATGGGCGCCTCGTCCATCGCGCTCTTCGCCCGTGTGGGCGGCGGCATCTACACCAAGGCTGCCGACGTGGGCGCGGACCTCGCGGGCAAGGTCTACGAAGGCATCCCGGAGGACGACCCGCGCAACCCGGCCACCATCGCCGACAACGTGGGCGACAACGTGGGCGACGTCGCGGGCATGGGGGCCGACCTCTTCGAAAGCTTCGTCGGCTCCATCATCGGCACGATGGTGCTGGGCGCGGCCTTCATTCCGACCTTTCAGACACAGCCTGAGGTCGACGCGCTCGGCGCCGTGCTGCTGCCGCTGGTGCTGGCCGCCGTGGGCATCCTCGTCGCCATCTTCGGTTCGTTCTTCGTCCGGGTGAAGGAAGGCGGCAATCCGCAGAAAGGACTCAACATCGGTGAGTTTGGCGCTGCCGGGCTCATGGCCGTTCTGTCGTTCTTCATCATCCGGTGGATCATGCCCGGTGCATGGGACGCCACCACGCCCATCGTCGGCGCGTTCAGCTACACGGCCACGGGGGTCTTCTGGGCTGTCCTGATCGGCCTCGCCGCGGGCGTGCTCATCGGTCTGGTCACCGAGTACTACACGTCCACTGAGAACCGTCCGGTGATCGGCATCGCGGAGCAGAGCATCACCGGCACGGCGACCAACATCATCTCGGGCCTCGGCGTGGGCATGTACTCGACGGGCCTTCCGGCGCTGATCCTGGCGCTCGCCATCATCGGCGCGTTCGAGTTCGCGGGGCTCTACGGCATCGCCATTGCTGCCGTCGGCATGCTGTCGGTGACGGGCATACAGTTGGCCGTGGACGCTTACGGCCCGATTTCAGACAACGCGGGCGGCATCGCCGAGATGGCCGAGCTGCCCCCCGAGGTGCGGGAGCGGACGGACAAGCTGGACGCCGTCGGCAACACGACCGCTGCCATCGGCAAAGGCTTCGCCATCGGCTCCGCTGCGCTGACGGCGCTGGCCCTCTTCGCTGCGTTCATGCAGCAGGCGGGCGTCGAAAACATCGACGTGGCCCAGCCGCGCATCCTGGCCGGGCTCCTCATCGGCGCCGTGCTGCCCTACATCTTCAGCGCCATGGCGATGGGCGCCGTGGGGCGCGCCGCGGGCGAAATGATCGTCGAGGTGGGGCGCCAGTTCCGCGAGATCCCAGGGCTGCGCGAAGGCACCGCCAAGGCTGACCATACGCGCTGCGTCGATATTTCGACCAAGGCGGCGATTCGCGAGATGGTGGCGCCCGGCGTGCTCGCCATCGTCGTGCCGGTCGCCATCGGCTTCATCAGCAAAGACATGCTGGGCGGCCTGCTGGCGGGTGTGACCGTCTCGGGCGTCCTCTTCGCCATCTTCCAGGCGAATGCGGGCGGCGCGTGGGACAACGCCAAGAAGCGCATCGAGAGCGGCATCACGGTCGACGGCGTGGAGCACGGCAAGGGCAGCGATACGCACAAGGCCGCCGTCGTGGGCGACACGGTGGGCGACCCGCTCAAGGACACCAGCGGTCCCAGCCTCAACATCCTGATCAAGCTGATCGCCGTCGTCGCGCTCGTCATCGCGCCGCTCATCGCATAAGGCAGAACCGCGAACGCACACGGGTTTTATCGACCAACGCGCAACGTCCGGTGCTTCCCTGGAGGCATCGGACGTTGTTTTGGGCCGGGCGGCTGATACTGACTAAGATTGTTGACGTCCGGATCGCGGTTTCGCCTGTCGTGGTGCGTGGTGCGTGATGGGAACGGGCCGTCGCTCCATCAGCGCTTTTGCACGCATTACGCAATACGCATCATATTCTCGACGATACGGACATCGCCCAGCGAAAACCGTATGAGATGCCTCGGACGCACGTCGGCGAACCGGCACGACGCAAGAAAGTACATCAAGAGCATCTGATCCCGGAATCTCCGGAAAGCGCTTTCGGGCCGCCCGGGAATCCAATTACTTCCTGCACCCCCACACGCAGACAACTGCAGACCGATCATGGCAACGATTGACGTTACGATGCCCAAGATGGGCGAGAGCATCACGGAAGGGACGGTCATCGTCTGGCACAAGCAGCCGGGCGACGCCATCGAGCAGGATGAGACGCTGCTGGAGATCGGGACCGACAAGGTGGACACCGAGGTGCCCTCGCCCGAAGCCGGGGTGCTGCACGAGATTCTGGTGGAGGAGGGTGAGACCGTCGAGGTGGGCACCGTCATCGCCACCATCGAGACCGAAGCCGAGGAAGGAGCGTCCGCGGAGCCGGAGGATGAAGTGCCTGCCGAAGACGTCGAGGCGGAAGCGGCTGACGAGCCGGTGGAGGCCGAGTCCCAGGAAACGGAGGAGGAGCCGGAGCCTGAGCTGGAAGCGGTCGAGGCGGACGACAGCGAGGACGTCGAGATCGTGATGCCCAAGATGGGCGAGAGCATCACCGAGGGCATGGTGATCGCCTGGCACAAGCAGCCCGGCGACCGCGTGGACCTGGACGAGACGCTGCTGGAGATCGGGACCGACAAGGTGGATACCGAGGTGCCCTCCCCGGCGGCAGGCGTGCTCAAGGAGATCCTGGTGGAGGAAGGCGAGACCGTCGAGGTGGGCACCGTCATCGCCATCGTCGGCTCCGAGGCGAGTGCGGCCCAGGCGTCGGCATCGTCCGCGCCGGCGCCCGACGCCGAGACCGAAACGACCGAGCCCGCTCCGGCGGGCGGCGTGCCCGACTACGGCACCCCCGGCACGACGACGCCCAGCGCCACCTCCGGCGACGGCGCCGTCCGCCAGCCCGTCACCGAAGGCGGTGAGATCCAGCGGCGCGGCGAGGACGGCCAGTTCTACTCGCCGCTCGTCCGTTCCATCGCCGAGAAGGAAGGGCTGTCGATGAACGACCTGCAGCAGATCGACGGCTCGGGCCGGGAGGGGCGCGTCACCAAAGAGGACGTACTCGCTTACATCGAGACGCGCGAGCAGGAAGCGCAGCAGCGCACGCCCGAGAAAGCCCCGCAGCCCCAGCAGCAGGTCCCGCCGCAGCGCGCCGCCGCTACAGCCCGCGACGCCGGTGACTACGAGGGCCGCGTGGAGATCGTCGAGATGGACCGCATGCGGCAGATCATCGCCGAGCACATGGTCCGCTCGAAGGCGACGTCCGCGCACGTCACCTCCTTCGCCGAGGCCGACGTGACCAACCTCGTCCGCCTGCGTGAGCGCAACAAGGCCGCCTTCCAGGAGCGTGAGGGCGTCAAGCTGACGTACACGCCCTTCTTCGTCCAGGCCGCCGTCAAGGCCCTCCGCGAGCATCCCATCCTGAACAGCTCGGTGGAGGACAAGCAGGTCATCATCAAGAAAGACCTGCACATCGGTATCGCCGTGGCCATCGACAAGAAGGGGCTCGTCGCGCCCGTCATCCGCCACGCCGGGCAGAAGAACCTGATCGGCCTCGCGCACACCGCCGCCAACATGGCCGAGCGCGCCCGCTCGAAGCAGCTCCAGCCCGACGAGTTGCAGGGCGGCACGTTCACCGTCACCAACATCGGCTCGCTCGGCTCGCTCATGGGCACGCCCATCATCAACCAGCCGCAGGTGGGCATCCTGGCCACCGGCGCCATCAAGAAGCGCCCGGTCGTCATCGAACACCCGGACCTGGGCGACACCATCGCCATCCGCCACATGATGTACCTCTCGCTCTCGTACGACCACCGCATCATCGACGGCGCGATGGGCGCATCCTTCCTGCAGACATTCGTCGAATCCCTGGAGACGCTGGACCCCGACGGCACGGTGTAGCGATTTTCGATTTTCGATTTTCGATTGGCGATTGGGGGTTGGGGATCGTCGATGGGCGAGGTGGGGCCGGGCGGCGCGGTCTCGCGGAAGCGTGACCTCCGGTATTGGGTCCGGCGGGGGCGATATAGAAAGCCGGAGCGCAGACGAATCCACGCTCCGGCCTGTTGGTCCGTTCTCTAAGTGGCCTTTCGGCTAAGCGGTGGCCGGGGCCACGCTCGTCGAGGTGATGGCGTCCGGTTCCTTCTTCACGTACAGGACCAGGAGGATGGTGAAGAGGTACTTGGCGATGATGTCCAGGAAGCTGTAGCCCCACGACGTGATGCCTACGTCCAGGACGGCCAGCCCTTCGTTGCCGAGCGCCCAGATGATCGGGTAGCCGATCCACATGAAGACGGTCAGCAGCTTCAGCGTGTTGAAGATCTTGCCCGTGCCCTGCGCCTCGGCGTCTTTCGGCCATTCGGCGAGCAGGTAGTACAGGACGCCCAGGAAGAACGCGGTGCTGAGCAGGTACCAGAACCAGCGCATGAGGTAACTGCTGGTGGTCAGCGCGGCGGCCAGGCCCGTCAGGCACATAAACACGTCCAGGACGATGGCCGAGAAGATCTTATCGGCCGTCGAGCCGGCCATGAGGCCGAGGGCGAGCAGAATGAAGGGGGTGGAGAAGGTCCATGTCAGATACCGCCCCCACAGCGAAATCGTCTCCTCGCCGGCCAGTGGGTGGCCGTCCGGCATGACGAGGGTGTCGATGGTGAGCCCGGAGGCCAGCCCCATGTAACTGGAGATGGACACCACCGAGATCATCATGGTGGCATAGGTGATCAGGCGGGCCCGGGGGTTCCGGATGCCGCGCGACCACATGGCGATGAGGATAAGGGTGAAGCCCGCAAGGGCAATGTTGACGTAGATGGATGAGGCGAGCGCCGCACTGTCGAGCACGGCGCGATACATGTTGTCCATGAAGTAGCCTCCTGGTTATTTGGGACGATGGGAATCCTTAAAAAAGCTCTTTATGGAGTGACCTCTGTGAAGGCGTTGTAACTTAGGAGGGCAGAAGCCGTGACGTGGTTGCAACGGCCGAGGGGGAGTGTGAGCGCACACCAGCCGGGACAGCGGAGGGAATGCGCTCTCCGCGTGATTGCCCGAAATCCGTTATTGACAATGAGCGGGGTGGGGCCTTCCTTGTACCAATAGGAGCCGCCTGGTCGTCGTCCGGTCCGGTGCCTCGGTACGCGCGGGGAAGGACGACCGTTATGGGGGCCGCCGATCGCTCCGTCGTACCGTCGTCCTGCATCCTATGTCCGATACCTCGTCCTCCGATGCCGCTTCGGGCCTGACCCTTTCGCTATCGGACCTGAAACGTCATCTCGAACGGTTTCAGACCGACTATCTCAAAGACAAGAGCAAAGAGACCGTCGGCACGTACCGGCGCTCGCTCAACGCGTTCGAGCAGTGGTTCGTGCTGCAGAAGGGGCGTTTTCGCTTTTCGACGGAGGGGATCAAGGCGTACAAAAAATACCTCATGGAGACGCGCGAGCTGAGCCAGGTCTCGGTCTCCACGTACCTGACGGCGGTGCGGCGTTTCTGCCAGTACCTCGTGGACATCGGCCTGCTGGAGGAAAACCCGGCGCTGGCCGTCAAGGGCAACCGCCGCCCGTCCACCCACTCGCGCAAGGTGCTGACGGAGACCGACATCGAGGCGCTGCTGACCGAGGTGGAGGGCGAGGCGCTGATCGACAAGCGGGACCGGGCCATCATCTACCTGATGCTCTACGCCGGCCTGAGCGAGATCGAGATCGTGCGGGCCGACGTGCAGGACCTGGAGCAGACGCTGATGGGCTGGTTCCTGCGCGTGCAGGGAAAGGGGCGCACAGTGAAAGACCAGCAGGTGCCGCTGGACCCGCCGGTGATGGAGCAGGTGCGCATCTACCTGGATGGCCGAGGCCGCATCCGCCCGGAGGATCCGCTCTTCGTTTCCCACGGGCACCGCTCCGAGGGCCAGCGCCTGAACACGCGCTCCATCCGCAGCCGCATCAATGGGCACCTGAAGGCGGCGGGCATCAAGCGGCGCGGCGTGACGCCCCACAGCCTCACCCACACGGCGGCCCTCATCTGGCTCAACGACGGG
>JAAAOL010000141.1 GCA_009908885.1 Bacteroidota bacterium
TACAGCTGCACGCCTAACCATGCCTGACCCTGACACCCCCTGCTACCTCACGGTCTCCACCTGGCAGCGCACGCGCCGGACGCTCGACAAGCACCCCACGGCGGGCGAGAAGCCCCTGGTGGACCTCAGCGGCTGCGAGCGCCTGACGTGGGCCGAGGCGTGCGAGCGGGCCGAGGCCCTGGAGCGCCAGGGGTACGCCATCACCTACGAAATCTGCGCATCCATCACGAGAGACTGAGCCTATGCCCATCACGATAGAAAAGCCGTACGGCACCCTCACGCTGGACCGAAGCCCCTACGACGTCGAGACGATCCGTCGTGCTATCGCCTACGTCGAGCGCGGGTACAGCTACAGCCGCGCAGGCCATGCGGCAGGTGTGCCCAAGGGCACCGTCGAGACGTGGGTGCGCCACCTGGGCGGTGTGCGAGCCGTGCGGCGCGGGCGGGAGCGCAAGACCGTGGGCTTCCGAGAGCGGGCGATAGAGCGTCTTACGGCGATGGAGCGCCAGGGCGCCTCGTACGCTGAGGCGGTGGAAGGCGCGATGTCCGTATGGGCCAACTGACGCCCCCTGAACCAACCGACTGAAACGATGGCTACTGACATTGAGTGGACCGAGGCGACGTGGAACCCCGTCACGGGCTGCACGCGGGCCTCACGCGGCTGTGACCACTGCTACGCCGTGACGATGAGCAAGCGGCTCGCCGCGATGGGCCAGGAGAAATATCAGGGCCTCGTCAACCCCGGCAAGGACCACTTCAACGGCGTCGTCAAGATCCACCCGTACACGCTCGACACGCCCCGCCAGCGCAAGAAGGCCACGCTGTACTTCGTCAATTCAATGAGTGACCTCTTTCACCGCGAAGTGCCGGTGGACTTCATCCAGCAGGTGTTTGACGTGATGGCGGAGACCGTAGACCGCCACACCTACCAGATCCTGACCAAGCGCCCCGCCCGAATGGCAGAGGTCGTGCAGACCCTCGTGCTCCCCGATGGCCGACCGTTCCGCGACGCGCCGCTTCCCAACGTCTGGCTTGGGACGAGCGTGGAGGATCAGGCAGCCGCCGACGAGCGCATTCCGCATCTGCTCCGGTGCCCGGCGGCGGTGCGGTTCCTCTCGTGCGAGCCGCTGCTGGGGCCGGTGGATCTGGGGCTACTGGGCATATGCCCGAAGACCTGGGGCGTTGGATATTGTCCGGTAGGCGCACTGCTGCATTGGGTCATCGTGGGCGGCGAGTCTGGCCCTGGCGCACGCCCGATGCGCCTGCAATGGGCGCGCGCACTCGTCCAGCAGTGCAGGGATGCGGGCGTGTCCGTGTTCGTCAAGCAGTTCGGGAGCCGCCCGGTGGAGATGACTGCGGACCTGCTCGGGTCCACCCCCTACGAGCTGCCGGTGACGGGGAAGGGCGGCGACATGAGCGAGTGGCCCCCCGATCTGCGAGTGCGGGAGATGCCCGATGTAGACAAGCTGCCTGCATGACTCACGAGACGGAGGACTGAGACGATGAACGCCATCACGCACCTCTTGCATGACGCCTTCGAGCCGCCGCCCGTCACCGAGCGCTACGGCGAGCCAAAGCCGCTGCCACCAGGGAGCATCTGCGCCATCTCGGGCGAGCCCATCAGCGAGGGCTTCCGCAGCGAGAGCCTGCTCACACGGGCCTCCAGCGCCCCGCACGAGATATTCCCGGTTTACACCTCGGACTACGTCTCCGTCGAGGCCGCACGGTGCTACAAGCATTTCCGGGGCGGGCTCACCGGCAACCTCCTGGCCGTAGAACGCCCCGACGGATCGGTAGAGGGGCACAGGCCGATGGTCTCGCTCGACTCAGCCAACAGCCAGGGGCGCTCCAACTGGCAGCGCATCCTCTACGGCCTGGACCCACACGCGACGCTGGAGGAAGGGGGGCGCTGCCTCGCCATTTTCACAGAGGAGTTTCAGCGGCGCCTCTGGCTCGACGCGCGCCTCTCGACGGTCGGCCCCTACTGGCAGCCTTACCTCTACTCGGGCTCGCTCCAGCGCACGCTGACGGTGGACCTGATAGAGCTACAGCACATCCTGGCCCTCTGCGAATACGTCTACTCGCTGGGCTTCACTAAAGACCATCTTTTGCATGGATTGCTCAATAGCCGCTCGATGGCCGCTGTGCGGGAGCATGGTTTTCCTCGCATCCGCCAACTCGATGCCATCCTCGACGACTACCGCGAAAGCGACGAGCTGCTTCTGGCCGTCTTCGTCGCGCAACGCACAGACTCACTCGACCCACGAACCAACGCGGGGCTGATGGCCCCGGAGACCTACCGATGCCTGATACCAACACCGAAACCACAGACGACCTCGGACTCGTCGAAAAACCCGAAAGCCTCTTCGGCACCCCGGAGGCGCCCGAGGGGTACGATGCAGCGCCAACTCTTCGACTGAGCCGGGAGGAGCGTGCCTGGTGGCTCCGCATCCGCCTGCTCTCGCCGCTTTCGCACCACGACCCCGATCAGGCCGACAAGAGCAACGTCTCGCTCTTCCGGCGTCAGGCGCAGCACGTTCACGTGCGCGATACCGGGCGCCTGCCCTCACAGGACGAGGTGGACGCCCTCTGCGCCGACTTCCCCGTGCCGGAAGGCGTCGCCCCGCTCTTCGGCGACCTGACGCTTCCTGAATACGTGGCCTCGGCCCTCATCAAGACATTCATCGCGCGCTACTCGTCGATGGAGGGCGAGGGGCTCTTCGAGGGCATGGAGCGCTACCGCCGCCTGGAGGAGCGCTTCCAGCAGGCCGCCGTGCAGGCCGGTAGCCTCTTTACGCTCTGGGGCCACGTCTGCCGGACGATGCAGGTGCCGGGCGCGGTGGGTGAGGTCTCGCCTGGATCGGTGCGCCTTCTGACGCTGCCCGCCGCCCTGGGGCAGATGGTGCTTCGCGTGCTGGCCGAGACGCCCGCCCCCGTCGTCATGATCGCGCGCCTCTGGAGCGAGCAGGAGAAACTCCAGAGCAAGGCCTACGCCGAGGCAGCGGAGCAGGAGCAGGTGGCCGAGGGGAAGGTCGTGCTGGCCTTCGAGGCCGACAGCCTGTACGCCAGCGCCGATACTATCACGGTCCAGGTGCCGCAGTACAGCGCCAACGCCCTCCGCCACGAGCTCGTACGCGAGCCGCTCATGTGGCACCTCTACCTCGCGACGGGGCTGCCCTTCGACGGGCCACTCGGAGCGCGCACGGCCCTCCACTACAACGGCGGCGATCTCAAGAAGAGCGGGTCGGGGGGTGTCTTCTGGCATCGCAAGAAGATCCGCGAAGCCTACCCCCACCTGGCGCTCCTGTCCGGCTCGACGGACGCGTTCATGCTGGGCGAGTCTAATCTGCGCGTGCACACGTGGCTGCGCTGCAAGGAGAACAGCCGGGCGCTGCGTGGCATCGGCCTGGAGAGCGACGTGAGCGCCTTCGACCTGATCGATCGCGTGACCCTGACGCGCCACGCCTCCCGCCTGGCCGGGCAGGAGACCGTGCAGACGGCGATGCCCTTCACCTTCGAGACGCTGGTACCAGGCACCGAGATCGTCGCGCGCCTTGGGCTCACCACCTATGCGCAGGACCTGGAGGTGGGCGCCCTCATGACGGCCATCGACACGTTCATCCGCCTCGACGGGACGCTCGGCGGGCAGAGCGCACGCGGCTACGGGCGCGTGGAGGTGAGCTTCTACGAGTGCGAGCCGGACGCCGAGCAGCAGGAGGCCTACGAGGCGTACGTCCAGGAGCACGCCGAGACGCTCCGCGCAGGCATCGAGGACGGGACGCTCACGACGGGCAAGGAGGTGATCTCCGAATGACCCGGCGCGAACGTCTTGCGGCCCGCCTCCGCGCCCGGCGCCCGCGCATGGAGCACCTGGAGCGGCGAGCTATGGACGTGATCGACGACTGGCTTACCCGCTGCCAGAAGCCCTACGTGGCCTTCTCCAGCGGCAAAGACTCGTCGGTACTCCTGCACCTCGTCCGGCAAAGAGAGGCGTCCGTCGTCGGCCTCTATGGGCACGACGAATACGAATGGCCGGGCACGCAGGAGCTTTTGCGCACGGCGGGGAACGTCATCCAGGTGTGCGGCCCGGTGCGGCATGCCGAGTGGTTCGTCTCCTGGCAGGAGCGTCCCGAGCAGCTCCCACCCGGCGCGCTGTGGCATGACAGCGTGCCCGGAGATGCCGGGAGCGTCGTCGGCTACGCCCGTGAGATGGGATGCGACGGGGCTGCCATCGGGCTGCGCAGCGATGAGGCCGGGTATCGCAAGACGCACATTCGCGCCTCCGGGAGACTCTTCTGGGCCGAGGGGAAGCAGGTATGGCAGTGCTATCCCCTGGCCGACTGGAAAGACGCAGACGTGTGGGCGTACCTGGCCGCCCACGAAGTGCCCTACCATCCGGCTTACGACCGCATGGCCGAAGTGGGGATCCCGATGAAGGCACGCCGGATCGGTCCTTTCGCTCCGGCAGGCGCCGAAGGGCCGGCCCTTTCTAACCTGCGCCGCTGCTACCCTGCATCCTTCAACCGCTTCGCTGCCCGCTACCCTCAAGCTGCCACCTACGTATGACCTACCAAACCACCGTCGTGCTCAACCCCGAGACCAGGCGCGGACGCCGGGAGGTGCGGGAGCGCTACGAGCTGCATCGCACGCTGCGGAGCGTGTGCCCGCCCGATACCGACACCGACGAGGCCCGCCTGCTCTACCGCGTCGGCTTGCAAGGGAAACCCAAGCAGGCTCCCGGCTGGGAGCACATCCCTACGCCGGTCGTCGTCCGGTCTCCGTCCCTCCATCCAGGGCGCGAGTTCACATGGCCCCGGCACATGGTACCGCTGCATGAGCCGCGCCGGGCGCGTCTTGACTGGTGGGAGGGCGGGGTGCTCCGCTTCGAGGTGCTTCTCTACCCCGTACGTCGCAACAGCGACGGCGAGCACGTCCTGCCTCGCTGGGCCTGGCGTGGGTATCTAGCCCGGCAGATGGGCAAGGCCGGGGCGGCGGTGCTGGAGGCAGACTGCGAGCAGGTCCCCGATACCCCGGCCAAGGGGGCTGCGACCCTCACGACGGTGCGCTTCTGCGGCCTGCTCGCCGTCGGGGAGCGCGAGACGTTCCGGCGGGCGCTCTGCGGCGGCATCGGGCGCGGCAAGGCGTGGGGACTCGGACTACTCACCGTACAGGAATGCAAATAGCTTACCACTATGCCAGATACTATCGACCACTTTCCAGCCGCTGACCTGCTCATGGACAAGCCTACGCTCTTGGGCGAGCTGCGCCCCTACTGGGAGCGATTCGCGGACCCCGACTACCAGGAGACGATGGAGGCGCTGCGCGTCGTCGTCCACACCGAGGGCGTCATGGCGGGCTACGACAACCCCACGCTTGACGGGCTGCTCGCCTGGGCCGTCCAGCACGAAGCGCTGCGGGGGCAGACGATGGACTCTACCGGAAGTCCCTACCTGCTCCCCGTGCCGCTCTACCGGCTCTGGACGTGTCCGGACACGGGCCTGCCGCTGTGGGCCGCCAACCCGTTCCAGCCGCACGGCCCGAACGTGAAGACCGTCGAGTATTGGCACAAGCGGATGATCCGCCCCGAGCACGCGCGAAAGCAGAAAGGACAGCGACAGCCCTACGGCATCAAGGGCCGGTACAAAGAGAAGCGGGTGCCGCTGCCCGCACAGACGGCGCGGACGTGGTGGGCGGACTGCATCGGGGACGCCGACGAGGTGGCCCGCCTCATGGATACCGTGGAGGTGATGGGCAAGCGGCGCAAGGCGCTCGTCGTAGAGGTGAGAGTCGAGCCGCTGGAGCAGTTTCGGATGTGCCGCCCGGTGCCGCTGGGGTATTTCGATGACCCCTCCATCTGCACGGCACGCACCTACACCGGATGGACCCCGCCGTACTGGTCCGGGGTGCCGCAGTGCCAGGCCGAATGCGGGATGCCTCCCCTGGGCTAACGACTCCACCGGATGAGATCCACGCCCAAGCCCACCGTCAGCCGCCCCTCGGCCAGCGACCCGCCCAGGTCGGCCCTTGGCTCGACGTAGGCCCTGAGCCAGCGCCAGCGGCCCGTCAGCCGCGCCGAAAGCACCGCGTTATCCGCAAGGCGCACAAGGTCCGTACCGCCGTACACGGTCGCCGTGAGGCTCCACGTGGGGTCCGGGATGCGGTACACCTCCTGCACCCACCGCACGTCCTGCGAGTCTGCCGTGACAGGCAGGTAGCTAAACACCACCTCCCGCCCCCGGCTGCGCACCGGCTCGGGCGGGATGAAGCCGCCCATCTTGAACGAGCGCGGCACGTAGTAGGGCACCGGCACCGTGTCGGGGTCGCACACCTGCACGACGTCCGGCTCGGGGGCGTACGTGATCTGGATGTCAGGGGCGTAGCGGGTCAGGTCCACGGTGTCCTCCCGGGCGAGCGGGCGGTCGGCCTGGACGTGCCGGGTGCCCGGGTCGGGGCGGTCTCGCGTGTGGTAGGCGCAGCTCGCCACCCAGGTCAGGGCGAGGAGCATGATCAGGGCGAGTAGCTGAGACGGCAGGTTCATGGCTTATGTGAAGGGTTTGTGAATCAACAGGTTTATCTCATCTTTTTCCGTACATAGTGAAACCTATGCACACTATGTACGTCTAACATACCAGAACGCAGCGAAAGACAACCAACGACGAAAACCGATGACGCTCTTCCACGGCACAGACTCCGACATCGACTTTAGCCAGGTCAACCCCGAGCGCGGACGCTACGACGTCTGCCTGACGGATGACGAAGACGTCGCCGCCGGCTACGGTGAGACGGTCCATGCCGTCACGCTGGGCCGGGTCGCGCTGGCCGATGCCGAGCAGGTCGTCGAGATCGCCGACGCCCACGGCCTCAACCGTGAGGGGCACGAGCGCATCGAAGCCGATAGCCCGTATTTCTACCTGCTGGCCGACGAGCCCGCCGTGCAAGATGCCGTCGCCGAAGAGTTTGACGGTATTGAGTACGAAGACGAAGACTGGAACAACGAAGTTCACACCTGCTATCGGATCTTCAAGCCAGGCGTCATCCGCTGCTAGATCCCCTTTTCGCCACCACGAACCAACCGAACCGAACCGATGACACAAGCACAAGTAGACGCGCTCAAAGCACGAAACGCCCGCTTTCGCCGCCTCCGTCGCCGCCTGGGGCTCACCCAGGCCCAGCTGGCCCAGCGGCTAGACTGCTCCACCTCGTATATCCAGAAGATGGAGACGGGCAAGAAGAACGTGCGAGCGGTCTACCTGCTCGCACTGGAGCGGCTGGAACACCTGGATCACAGCACCGAGTGACGCTTGCCCGTGTGAAGGTTGCATGAAACGTGATAATAGTTGTGTGTGTATGGAACCCCTAGGTTCTGTGTGTATATAACTTATAGAACGCGGAGGGAAAAGCCCTCGCGACTCACTCACACAGAGGGAACGCCATGACACTCGCTGAGAAACTCGAACAGCATCCGAACTGCGAACGCTGGACGAAATACGGAAAGGATCGCATCTACGTGAACGACATTCCCGAGCTGCTCGGCTTCCGGATTAGCTTCTATAACACCGGCAACATCAGCAGCGTGCGGCTCGTCGAGGGCTCCATCGCACATGAGGAGTACGGGGAGACATCGATCTCCAACAGCCGCGCCAAGCGGATTGGGATCTGGGGGAAACTCTGGTACGACGTGCCTTCGGAGAGCTGGCAGGGTCGTGATCTGGGCGAGACCTTTGTTGAACCTCTGATCGAGAAACTGAAAAACGAGGTCGCCGAACCGGTTGCCTAACCACCACCCCGCCCCACCCCATACTCACCCGCCCCGCCTGCACTCGCCAGGCGGGGCACAGCCGTATCCGACACATGAGATTTGATGAGCCGCTGCGCAATGAGCAGCACTATCGTAAGATGATGACGGATCGCCCACCGGCGCAGGTGGGCACCATGCTGGCCGCGAAGGCCGTATATGCCGCCTCGGGCCGGTCGCTGGTAGACTACGACGACGAGGCGCTGCGCAAGATCGCGCGTCGCCTCAAACGCGCGTATGGCGAGCGCATGAGCGCCGATCAGGTCTTGCACGAGATGGACGAGGCCAAGAGCGTAGGCGGACGCCCGCCCGTAGGCGGACGCCCGCCCATCGACGGCGAGGGCACCGTCCGCAAAAACATTTCCATCACGCCGAGCCTGTGGCAAAAGGCCATCGAGGTCGGCGACGGCGAAGCGAGCCGGGGCATCCGCGAGGCGCTGAGGCGCTGCGAGACCGAGTAGCGCCTGTGGCTACCCCCACGGCCTGAAATACGCGAGCACGAGAAGTCCAGCGGCCAGCACCAGTTGCAGGTAGCGCCGCCGCCGGGCAAAGAGTTTCGGCACGGTATGACCAAAAAGGTCATATCCGTTGCGCTCCTGCGGGTCGATGAAGGGCCGTCCGTAGTCCAGGTTGATGTAGCCCTGGAACACGACGCTACCGACGGATACCATCGCGCCGCCGATGCATGCGGAGGCGTACGGGTCGGTCGTCCATCCCCACAGCCCGCCCCACGTCAGGAGGCCAATGGAGGTATTGAGCAGGAGCTGCCCCGGATGGATGGCGTCCGGGCCGATGCCCTTGCCCGAGTAGTGGCCTGCCGACTGGACGGCGTTGCCCAGGTAGCAGAGCAGCCCGAGCCCGGCGATGATGGCGGCGTAGATCATAGCCACCCCTGCCGATCCATGACGTAGACCGCGCCGGTCCAGAAGACGACGGCCAGCACGACGAGACCCGCGAAGGCGAGCACGGCAGGCCACCCGTCCGAGACGCGGTCCAAGGTCGGGATAGCGATGGCGGACACGAGGACCAGGGCGACGAGCGCCCCGACGAAGATGCGGGCATTCATGGGCTCAGTCAGTTGAGTTGCAGGGATACGGTCGCTGATACAGGCGCGCCTCAGCAGCGCGGCGGCGCACCAGGCCGAGCAGCTTGCGCCCGCCCGCCCGGTTCCATCGCTTCATCTGATACGGCACCTCGTCGTGACGCTCCGCGTTGATGCGCCGTAGCATGGTCGAGCGGCGCAAGTTGCCCACGCCCAGGTTGAACGTCCAGCTCGTGAGCGCTCCGAACTGATACGGCGTGAGGTGCACTTGCACCGCCCGGCGGACGTGCCCGGCCTCTCGGCGTAGGTCTTCCTGGAACAGCCGCTCGCACTCTGCCGGGGTGAGCGCGCGCCCCCGCAGAGCGCGCGCCTCTGCCCTCGTCAGCAGGCTTCCCCAGCACACGGTCGGGTGCCCTGCCGGGTCCACGTACACCACCGGCACGAAGCCTTCGTAGCGCTTGATGAGGTCTGTCGCCCGCTCCGGCACCTCGCATTCGGACGGCAGGCATAGGCACGCGCACAGGATGAGGACGGCGACCCTCATTCCATCGCCTCCCGCTCCCGCAGCATCGCGTTCTGACGGCGGAGGCGTTTGATTTCGTTGTCGAAGGCGTACCAGCTACCCACCGCGACGAATAGCACTGAGAGGGCGTACACGACGTACTGGGGCGTAAACCACAGCGTGACGCCGACGCCGATCATGGCGAAGCCGATCCAGGCCCGCAGGTTGGCGAAGCGCTCGCGGAGTTCTTGGATGATCCAGGTCATGGCTACTGTTTTGTTGCTGGAATGCTTAACTTGCGTCAGCCTGGCGGGATGTCGCTAGTCGGCGGGTCGTCGGGCGGATCGTCACCATTGCCACCCTCCGCCCCACGCGCTACGATGCCTGCCTCGGACCGACACGCCTCCGACGCACGCCGAAACCCCCGCGCGATGGCGTCCCCGCCCTGGTGGTCGTATCCGGCAGCGATCTCGTCAAGAGCGCACGCCATTGCGGTTAGTATCCTGTGTGCTGGGCTCATCGTGTGCCTCGGGTCATGTGATCGTGTAGGCATGCCGCCCGACTATCAGGCGGCGAACGTGTTGCAGTACAACCTCAACCAACGCGCTGATAGCGCCCAGGCGCTGCGCCTGGGGTTTCGCATCATGGAGCAGCTGCCGGACGATCCCCCACGGACCAAGGCCGACAGTGCGGCGCTCGGGAAACTGATGGTGCGAACAGGTGCCATGCTCTACGAAACGCAGCGCTATCCCGCTGCCGCCTCGTTCTATCTCATGAGTCGCCCCTACCTGCCTGCCGTCGCGGACAGTCTGCGGACGCGCCTCGTGCGCCACCTCGGCATCGCAGCCTGGCGCGCCGGGAGACCCGTCGTGGCCTGCCATGCGCTGCGGGGCGCGGCCCTCAGTGCGGTATTTCAGGAGGACAGTGTGGAGACGCATCGCGTGCGGGACTGGGCGCGCTATATCAGCGAACGAGATTCGGTCTTCCGGCGGGAGTGCCCCGGTGGCCCGCCGCTGGGCGACGACTCAACGGGCGTGTCACCCTTGCTCGTTCTGGCGCTATGCATCATGTGGCTCGTCTTGTTTATAGTATTGGGCAACGTCAGGCCAGTAGGTAGTCCCCGAAAAGCGTGAGCACCGAGATGATGGTGCCGATGATGCCGAGCCCCCAGGCGATGTAGGAGCGCATGTCGTTTTTGTGCTGGTCCATCTTGTAACTCAGGGACTGTACGTCCGTCTTGAGCGTCTTCTGCGTCTGCGAGATGACCGCCACCTCCTGCCGCAAGCTGGGCCGCCCGTTGCCCTCCAAGACGACCTCCTTCAGATGCGCGATGTCGTGCAGCAGGGCGCTGATCTCGCGCGCCGACAGGTCGCCCCCGGCCACGTCGCCGCTTTCCAGCGCCTCCCGCAAGGCGCGGATAATCTCGTTGAGGTCCTCGTTGGGCTCTGGGGCATCAGACATCGGTGCGGGTGGTGGTCAGTGTCATATCAGCGGTGGGGTGGCATAACACGTGGTTTGGCCCACGATAATACGTGGTAAAGATTTCTGTCGTTTCAGGGGGCATTTAGCACGTCTCTAATAGCGGATTAACGGCTCGCTACAGATTCTGCACGTCGGAGGTCGTCTCACCCAGGTAGATGAGCGCCCCTGGGGATTCAACGCGCCAGTCGTACGGAGCGGTCGTCTGGCCTTGTGCGCTATCGGCCCCATGTACCTGCTCGATTCCGCCAGCGTCGGTGTCGGACAGCTTTGCAGCCGTCATCGTGTCGGAGTCTACCAGGGTGCCGTCCACGTACAGGCACAACCCCTTCGCCGCGTCCGCGCTGATCTCGAAATATTTGTTGCCGTTCGAGATCGGCCAGCTTACTACGGCGCGGTCGGCCTGCGAGGTGTGCCCGCCGCCGTCGCCCGCCTGGGCGTAGAGCGTGCCGCCCAACGCATAGACGAGCACGCCGAACGCGCTCGACCCCGCTTCCAGGATGACGCCTTCATCCGCGCTGTCTATCGAAATGTTGAAAAAGGCCGAGAAGGCGGTCGCGTCGTCCAGGTCGTTGTAGGCCGTCGCGTCGTCATCCCACACCGCATCGACCGTCATGTCTTTCGTCGCCCTGTCTTTGTCGATGAAGGAATAGAAGAAGCCAGACAGCGGACTCTCGATCCCGTCGACGACGGAGGTGATGCGGACGTAATAGTCCTGCCCGTTCGTGAGGCCGCCCAGCCGGTACGGGTCCTCCGGCGTGGCCGGGGTGATGGGCGTCCCGTCGAGGATCGCGCTCGCCGGGTCGCTGAAAAAGGTGCTGGAAGAGTAGACCCTGAACTCGCTGGCATCCGGCGGATAGTCGTCCCACCAGAGATCGACGAGGCCGTCTCCGACGAGGCCGGTGAGCCCGGTAGGCGTGGCGTCGTCGGGTGAGGCGCTCACCTCAGAGGACAGCGCACTTTCGAGGCCAGAGTCGACCGTAGAGACCCGGTAGTAATAGGTCTCGTCAGAATCCAAGTCCTCGTCCACGAAAGGCGAGCCGGACGTCGGTGCGCTGCTGATCTCGTCCACCAGCGTCGCCCCGGCCACGTCGACGAAGGACGATGTCGCCCGGTAGATCCGGTACGTGTCGGCTCCGGTCACGGCGGTCCAGTGCAACTCGACCGACGCGTACGCAGCCGTGGCGGTCAGTCCGGTCGGGGCGGTCGGCACCTGCGCCACCTCTGGTACCGTCTCGCCGACAAAGACGAGGATGTCGCTGACGAGCCCGTTGGCGAAGGGGAACGCCGTGCTCTGCGTAGCCAGCCGGGTGTCCGGGGCGTCGTCGCTGGAGTCCGGCAGCGGCCCGCCGGGGTTGCCTCCGGCGATCTTCGTCTCGGACATGGCGGAGGACGCCACGATGACGCCATTGACGGCCATGACGACGCCGCTCGCTGCGTCCGCGCTCCACTCCAGGCGATAGGTGCCAGGGATGATCTCCCAAACGCACTCGGCAGCGTTGTTCGGGTTGGAGCCGTCGCCGGTCTGGAAGTACAGCTTCCCATCCATGACGTACCAGGCGAGGCCGATGCCGCCGCCGCCCGCTTCCATGATGTACCCCTCGCTCGTCAGGTCGAGCTCGACCTCGACGTAGGCGCTGGCCGCTTGCACGTTGGCGAGGTCGGCATAGTCCGTCGCGGGGTCGCTCCAGGTCGCGTCGAGCGTCATCCCGTCGGTGAGGTTGGACCCAGCCAGGACGGTCAGTAGCTCACCCGGCTGCGAGGAGCCCTCAGCATACAGCCCCACGATACGATAGTAGTAGATGCCGGGCGCGGGCACCGTGTCGACGTATGGGCTCGCCTCGGTGGGGGCGCTGACGACCGTGTCGACGAGCGAGACGTTGGGGTCGCCCGGCAAGTCGAACTCCTGCGTCGACCGGTAGATTTCGTACCCTGTCGGGCTTCCTGGCATCGCCTCCCACCACAGGTTCACGGTCAGGCCCGTCCCGGCGCTCGTGTACTGGCCCGTCGACCCCACTTGCTCGGTGCCGTCGAGGGTCATCGCACCCACATCCGCCGTCGCCTCTTCGTAGAGCACCACGCCAGGGGCGTCGATAAGAAAAGCCTCAGCTTCATCGCCGTCCTCCGGGGGCGGCCCGAGCGGTGCAATCCAGTCGTAGCCCAGGGTCCCGATGACGCCGCCCGCGTTGTTGTCGCTCACGGTCCCCCCGATGGGGCGCGGGTCGGTGTCGACGAGGACGCCGTTCACGTAGAGCGCCATGCCCTTAGACATGCTGACGGACCCCTCCACAGTGAGGTTGTCCGGCAGCATTTGGCGGTCCTCGAAGTTGTAGACCCCGTTTGGCCGCCACCGGGTCACAAGCCGGTCGCCACTGCGGACGGAAGACTGTCCATCCCCCGCCTGAAACACAAGCTCACCATCGAGCACGTAGAGGGCGCATCCGACAACCTTGGAACCAGACTCGAAATAAAATACGCCTGGGACCGGGGACTGCGGCAGATCCACGCGAAAGGAGAATGTCGACCTACCGGTAAGCTCGAACTTGTCGCCCGTCGTATACCAGTCGGCCAGGTGGGTCAGGCCGTCCGTGGGGCTTGGCCGCGCCGCCACAGGGACCTCGTCGACGTCGGGGTCCACCTCGCTGGAGGCGTCGAAGACACGCGCCGGGCGGCTGAGGTCGCTCTCGGTGCCGTCGTCATAGACGTGCGCCACCCGGTAGTAGTACTCCGTCCCAGGCACCGCTGTCGTGTCGAGCATCGCCAGGGTGAGCCCCCCCAGCCGCTGTTGCACGAAGAAGCTCCGGAGCGTGTCGCCGGTGTATGGATGACTGATCGTGGCTGACGCGTCCCCCTTGGCGGAAAAGGGCGCGGTGTGACGATACCAAACAACCTCGTCGAGGGTGTCCTCGAACGCGCCCCAGGCAGACAGCAAGAGCACGCCCCCACTGGAGGGCATAGCCAGGGCCAGCGGCGGGCGGTCGGCTTTCGAGGCAAACGCGCGCACGAGCGGCCCAAGCTCGCCCTGCAGCGTGACCGGGTCACCGTCGACGTCGGTGTACCCCTGCTGGGCGCGGGCGTAGTAGGTCAGGGCCGGATCTATGCCCTCAATGCGGGCTACGCCGCCGCCAGAGACGCCGCTGCTATCCTCGGTGTACCGGTCGGGGCGCTGGGCCGGGTCGATCCAGAAAACGAGGTCGTCCGCCTGGGCAGGCGTGTCGAACTCGTCCCCCTCCTTGTAGTGGAAGCCCCACAAGATCGTAAGGTCGTCGCCAAAGTCTTGTAGCGCCCACGAAAACCCCTGGAGCCATAGGGCTATCGCGCCAGTCTGATAGTAGGACTCGTGCCAGAATAGCTCGGCGGGTGGCACGTCCGCAACGCTCTCACAGGCCGTCAGGTGCTGACCGGCGTAGACCTCGGGCGGGGAGATGATCGAGCCGGTAAAGCGGTCGGTCCACGGCAGGTAGGTGATCCCAGCGGACGGCCCGTAGACGGCGGAGGCCGCATCATCGACCACGCACTGATCCACCAGAACGCAGTTGACGTACATCAGCGCGCCGTTAGCCGCGCCGCCCCCAGCGAAACCGGAGACATGGATCTCGTACGTTTTGGCCTGCCAAGACCGGATCGGGAAGGAGAGGCGCACCGCACTCCCAGGAGACCGGCTCCGGGACGCGGTGCCGCCCGGCTCGCCTTCCCCGGCGACGAAGTAGATGTGGCCGCGACCCACACCAAGCTCAAAAACGCGGGTGCCGTCGTAGCCCAGGAGGATGCGCCCGTGGTCGTTGGGGCCTGCGCTGATCGTGACCCGCAGGCCGAACTCCTGCGTGGCGTCCAGGTCGTCGTACGTGGTGCCTGGCACGTCCCACTGCGCGGTGCGGGTCCAGCCGTCGAACAGGCTGCACGGAACGGAGCACGCCGCCGCGTAGGTGTCGAAGACGAGCCCCGCCTCGGCCCCGCCCGCAACGCCGACCTCAAACTCCTTGTTCGGGTCGTTGCTGGACTTGCTCGCCAGCCACCACCGCCGTCCGCTCCAGTCCGTACGGGGGCCAAGCAGGATGTTGGACGCTATGTAGTTCAGGTCCGCCATCGGTCAGGGGCTACTATGGTCCGTGCCGTCGGTGTAGGGGATCGCGAAATAGTCGAACGTGAGGGGGTCCTGCGGGGCCACGTCGGTGGCGATGTCGAACGAGGTGGACGTCAACCCTGCGACCGGCACCCACCACGCGTCGACGTCCACCCAGTCGACGCGGGGCACGAGAAAGATGCCGGTCTCGCGAAAATCCACCTTGGGGTCTTGCAGCGTGATGGTCCAGAGGGCCTGGCCTGCCTGGAGCGTCACCTCGCCACACTCGTAGACGAGCCCCCCGCCGCCCACCGGGCCGAACGGGCGCGGGTTGTCGCCCGCCTCCCCGGGCGGCTTCGGGTCGCCGGTGTCGTCCGGGCTGGGCGGCGCCCCCGACGTGAAGCGCATCCCGCGCGCGCCGAGGGCCCGGAGCTCGATCTGATGCTCGATGCCCAGCATCTGATGCTTGGTGAACGGAATGTCGCTCTCGACGCGCACCTCGAACGAGCGCTCCAGGGTCTGGTCGTCGTCCTGGTCAGCATCGTAGGTGCGCGGCCAGAACGTGAAGGTGCGCTGCGAGAGGGCGGCGATGAGGGCGCGCGCCTCGTCGTCCGTCAGGCTTTCGTAGCCGAACCGGAAGGTCGCCCGCCGCCGCGTGGTGATGACGCGCTTGTCGCAGCCCTGGCGGAGGACCACGCTGTCGTCGTTCTCCCAGGTGGCGCGCACGTGCCGGTTGAAGTCGGGCACGGGCAGCTCCACCTCGACAGCGCTCCCGTTGGCCGGGTTGGTGTACTCGATTTTGGGCGGCCCCGAAAGGCCGGTGATCCAGTCAGCCATGATAGTCAGCCATGCCAGTCAGCATCTATGAGCAGGCGGTGATGGTGTCGAGGGCGCCGATGGCCTCTAGCTCGATCACCACGTCGTAGCCGAGCGTCAGGTGGTCGGAAAACGGCACCGCTGAGAGCGGGCGCACGAGGTAACTCTTGGCGGCCTCGGCCACCAGGTCGGCATCCTGGTCGTCATCGCCCGGCCCGACCGTGCGCGGGAAGAGGGTGAAGCTCGCAAAGCCCAGGAAGCTGATGACGGTCTTCAGGTCATCCGCGCCCAGCTTCTTGTAGCCAAAGGTGAAGGTGGGCCGGTTCTTGACGGCCCCGACGCGCCCGATCGTGCCGGAGCGCCCGGAGTAAAGGGTTTCGTCCTGGTAGCGGGCGGCCATGTGGCGCTCGAAGTCGGGCACCGGCAGCGTCGCCTCGATGACGAGCGGCGGGTCGCCATCGAGCAGCGGCGGAAACTCGGCCCGCACCTTCGGGCCGCCGGTCGGACGGAGGAGGCTGCTCATGATCCGGCCTCGCAGTCGATGGGGGTGGCGTAGACCCAGGCCGACGGCGTGCCGCCGGTCGACACGGCGCGGATGCGGTACGCCACGGGCAGGTCGTCGGGCGCGTAGCCCCCCGCGTCGGTGTAGGAGCAGTCGCCGGTGCAGCTCGATGCGGTGTAGAGGGCCGTCCAGTCGGCGTCCAGGGTCAGGATCTCGATCTCGTACGTGTCGGGCGGGGCCTGCCCACTCGACACCTCCGGCTCGCTCCAGCGGATGTCGATGTTGTAGGCTTCTACGCCCTGCCCTGCTGCCGCCTGGTCGGCATAGATGCACGCCTCCACGGCTACGGGGGCCGGGACGCCCGGCTGCGAGGCTTCCAGGCCCGTGACACCGATGTGGTGACGCAGCGTCAGGTCCGCCATCGCCGTGCGCAGGCGGTGCTCGATGGCCGCCACCATCCAGTACTGCCCGCCGAACTGGACCGTCGCCGTCGGGTCGCCCGTAGCCGGGATCGCATCTTGTGGGGCCAGCCCCCCGAGGTCGAAGACGCCCTCCACGCGGTAGGCCGCGCTGCGGCTGATCTCGTAGCTGCCCATCAGGATGGCCGCCCAGTACTCCGCCGCCGCGTCCAGGCCGCCAAACTTGGCGCCGACGGGCGTGCGGCGCTCGACGAAGCGCTCGACGGTGTCGCCGTCCTGCTCGAAGGCGGCGACATACGCCCCGGCCCCCTCCTTGATGACCGGAATGCCGATGGTCACGTCTTCTGAGTAGCTCCCGTCGGTCACCTGCACCTCTTCGCGGGCGACCGTCTGCGGGATGAGCAGTCCGATGCGCTGGAGGTCGTCGTTTTGCCCCTGCCCTTCCCCGTCGAGGCGGAAGTGGCCCTGCGGCGCCCCGTAGACGGCGAGCTCGGAGGCGGGCTGCGACATCCCGCCGGTGGCGGCGTCCCGGTCCAACTCGTCGTCGCTGTAGTAGATCGCGGCCTCGCCGACGCGCGTCTCGTACTGGAGCGCAAAATCCGGCAGGTCGGGCTCGTCGTAGCCGACGCCGTATGGGATCGGCGCGCCGTCCTCGTCTGCACCGACCAGCGTGTCGAGCTCGGTGGCCCCGCTCGGGTCCAGCGCCCAGCGGTCGGTCAGGACGTGCAGCGTGATGGTCGTCGCCGGGAAGGCGTCGAAGCGGGCCTGGAGGCGCCATCCGAGCATCACCTGTAGCAGCTCCAGGAGGTCGCGCGCGCTCATGACGGGCAGGCTTTCCTTGCCGCTCGTCTCGCGACGCAGCGGCTCGGCCACGTAGACCGGAAGGTCGGTGCGCGTGTTGTCCGCCCCACCGACCACGAGCGGGTCGTTCTGGGCGTCGAGGCTGAACCAGACGCGCGTCACGCTCTGGTAGGACAGCGTGACACCCAGGCCTGACATGGTGGACGTGAAGAGCGTCTTGAGGTCGTACCAGGTCACGTCCTGGAGCTCGACGCCCTCGTCGCCCCGGGCGCTGACGATGTAGGTGGGGGCGCTGACCGTGTCGCCCACCGTGAGGTTGTCATCGCTGCCGTCGGGCACGTCGGCCAGGCGCTCCATCAGGATGCGGTTCGCCTCGTCGCGCACGGTGACGGCCCAGCGCTCCAGGTCCGGGATGTGCTCGATGTCCGAGCGGCGGATGGTGCCATCGATCAGGGTCACCTCGTGCGTCGTCAGGGTGCCGCCGGTAGCGCCCACCTCATAGCGGGCACAGGCCACGGCGCGGTACCCCTCCGCCTGCGCGGCCTCGTTCGGGAGCCCGAGGCGCGTCGTGGCCCCGAGGAACGCCTGGTCGAGCTCGAAGCCGAGCTCGCTCATCTCGATCTCCCCGGCGCGGGCCTTCTCGACGAGCGCCTCGCGGTCACCCTGGTACACGAGCGCCTCGGCGTACGTGTACGTGGTCCCGCCGGAGATGTCGCCGACGTGGACCTTGAGCGTGAGTTGGACGCTCTGCACCTGCTCTGTGCCCGTAGCAGCCATCTAGCGCCCCCTCACGCGCACACGGCGGCGCGTACTGGTGCCCGTCTCGACGATCTTGCGGCTGTCCTGGTCGCCGATGATGACCGGCGGGGGGCTCTGGCGCTCGCGCTGGAGCGTGCGCACGAGGTCGGCCACCTGCCCCCGCAGCTGCCGAACCTCCTGCCGGACGGGCTCCATGTCGACGGAGGGCGGCGTCGTGCCTCCCGGCACGGCGGGCGTCAGGACCGCCGCGTCGGCGAAGCCGCCCTCGGCAAAGCCCGGGAGCCCGAGCGAGGCCATGACGGACGCGCCGGTGGCATACCCGGCCCCGAGGGTGCGCAGCCACGCGTCCAGGTCGGATGGGGCCACCTGCCCCCGCTCCAGGGCCGCCATCAGGCGGTAGAAGGGCTGCGGCCGCCCGCGCACGGCCCGCTTGGTGAGGACGAACTCGTCCCGGTGGACGACGCCAGCGGGCTCCTCGCGCGCACCGCGCCCCGTGTAGCCGCCCTCGGCAAACCCCAGCTGGTTCCGCGCGCCCCGCCACAGGGCGATGACCGAGGCGGCCGCGCCCCCGGCGACGGCCAGCGACAGCGGGAAGGGGATGGTCGTGAAGACCCACCGGATCGCGTTGGCCACGGCGGTGGCGATGGCCGAGGCGGCGGAGGCCACGTTGGCGGCGATCTCCTGGAGGCTGAGGGCCGACCGGGCGGCGGTGCCTGCGGCCTGGGTGCCCGTCTTGGTGGCCTCCTTCTCGGCGAAGAGCACCTGTTCGGTGATCCATGCGGCGGCCTTTTCTTTCAGGGCGTCGAGGGCCGCCTGGATCGCCAGGTTCTTGAGGTTGACGACGCTGCGACTGATAAACGAGGCCCGGTCGCGCTCAACCTCTTTTTCGAACTCGGACCGGTCAACGGCCAGCTCGCGCATCCGGCGGTGGTACTCCTCCTGCGAGATGGCGCGCGTCTCCAGGCTGTTGCGCAGCTCTTCTTCTTCCTGCGCGAAGCGGTCGCGCTGCAGGTCGATCTCGGCATCCGAGAAGCGCGACTCGAAGCGGGCGGCGGCCTCGATGGCGCTGAAGACGTCGCGCACGATCTGGCGGGAGCGCGCCACCTGCTGATCGTAGAGGTCGAGGGCGATGCGCAGGCCCCGCTCGCGGGCGTCGGCGATGGCCTCCTCGTCCTCCTTCCGCTCGTCGTTGATACGCTTCAGCTCAGCCTCGATGCCCAGCTCGTCCGCCGCGTCGCCGCTTTCGAGCTGGGCGCTGAAGGCGTCGGCCGCGTTGAGCAGCTGATCCCGGAACTGGCTGGCGCTCTGCGAAAGGGCCTCGCCCTGGAGCCCCTCCAGGCGGGCGGCCGCCTCGGCGTCGCCGAGCTCGCGGGCCAGGGCGAGGGCTTCGGCGTAGCGCTGCTCGATGAGGGCGCGGGCGCGCGCCTCCGTATCCTCGATCAGGCCGATGCGGAAGTCTTCGACGCGCTGGGCGAGCTGCTCCTCTTTGCGCTGCCGCTCCCGCCGCTCCTGCTCCGTCGTCTCGTCGTCGTCATCCGGGGCCCCGGGTACGGACGGGGCCGGCACGAGGCCCGAGAAGTCGGGCGCAAAGAGGTCCGTCTCGTCGAGGTAGCGCTGAAAGTCGAGCTCCGCTCGCATGTCGGCGATCTGCCCGCCAGCCTCTTCGGCCTCGTCGCCGACCAGCCCGAGAACGTTGGCGATGCCGCTGGCTGCGCCCAGGTTGTAGCGCGTCAGGGCGGCGAGCGGCGTCAGCAGGTTGGAAAGGTCGAAGATCTTGTTTTTCTCGATGAGCTCGGTGTACATCTCGATGAGGCCGCCGCCGAGAGCCAGGAGCCCTTCGTACGACGGCTTCGCGCTGTCACCGTAGACGCGCTTGAGCTCTTCGAGCTGGTTGTTGAAGAGCTGCTGCTGCGAGGCGGTCGTCTTGAAGCGCTCTTCGGACTCCTGGAGGAGCGCGTTGTTGCTCTCGATCGACCCTGCGGCGAGTGCAAAGGCGCGGTCTACGTCATCGGAGGCGCGGGAGAGGCGCAGCAGCACGTCGGTCACGCGCTGCCCCTCCAGGCCCAGCCCCTCCAGTACGCGCAGGGCGTCGGGCTCGTCGAGCTGGTTGAGCACACGCAGGAACGCGCGCAGCGCCTCCGCCGCGTCTTCCTCGAAGCGTCGCGCGAAGTCGGGGACGATCTGCTCCAGCACTTCGATCGAGTCGCTGGTCCCGGCAGCGGCCTTCTGGAGCTCAAGCAGCACCCGGCTGACGGCGGTGCCGCCGAGCTCGGACTGCACGCCCACGTTCGCCAGGGCGGCGCCGAGGGCGAGCACCTGGTCTTCCGTCAGCCCGGCGGTCGACCCGGCCCCGACGAGGCGCTGGGTGAGGCCCAGGATTTCCGCTTCGGTGGCCGCGAAGTTGTTGCCCAGGGCGACGATGGTCGAGCCGATCTCGTCGATCTGGTCGCCCTCGGTGCCCGCCACCGTGATGAAGCGCGCCAGCGCCGTGGCGGCCTGCTCCGCCGACAGGTCGGTGGTGACCCCCAGGCGGATCATGGTCTCGGTGAACGCCTCGATGTCGCCGATCGGGACGCCAAGCTGCCCGGCGGCCTCGGCGACGCCTGCGATCTCCTCGGCGCTCGCAGGCAGGCGGAGCGACATCTGGCGGATGCGGCGCTCCAGGGCAGTGAACTCCTGCTCCGTGGCGTCCACGGTCTTGCGCACGCCCGCGAAGGCGCTCTCGAAGCGGATCGAGGCCTGGATCGACTCCTGCCCGAAGCGGCGCACCCGGTCGGCCAGGAGGCCCAGCCCGAGGCCGCCGCCGACGGTGGCGAGGGCCGTGTCCAGCTTCTGGAAGCGCCCCAGGATGCCGTCCGCTCCGCCCACGGCCTCCCGCTCGGTCTGGCGGGCGCGGTCGAGGAGGCGGTCGAACTGACGCTGCTGCTCCCGGAACTGCTGCTCGGTGATCTCGCCCGCCCGCAGGCGCGCCTTCAGGAGCTGGTCGATGCGGCGCCGCTCGGCGTTGAACTGGGTGTCGATCGCCTTGAGGCGGCGGTCGGTTTCGTCCTCGATGGCGCGAACGACGAGCTTCTCGCGGCGCCGGATGAGCTCGTCCTGCCCTTTCTGCGCCTGGCGGTTGACCTTCTTCTGCGCCCGCCCCACGGTCCGCTCCAGCGAGCGCCCCGCCTGGCGGGCGTTCACCTTGATGGCGATCTGTACCGTGTCAACGTTGGTGGCCATGCTGGGACTACCTCTACTTTTGCTTCATCGCCTTGCGGCGCTCTTCGTATTTGTGCTGGAGACGGACGTTGTATTCGAGGGCCTTGGCGAGCGGCCAGGCCTCGACCTCGGTGGCCGAGCCGAGCCCCTCCTGCCCGCACAGGACGGCAATCATGCCGAGGTCTTCTTTCAGGGGATGGGCCCCGCGCGAGGTGCGCGGCGGGCTTACGCCGAGCCGATGGCGTAGCCGACGAGCGCGTTGAACAGCCCGTGCGAGGCCACGACGAAAGGGATAAAGGCCTCCTCCACGGCGTCCGCCGTCAGGGGGTGCTCCAGGTCGTCGGTCGCCTCCTCGGGCGCGAGATCGCGCCGCGTGCCGTCGGGCAGCTGGCGCACCATCACGATGCGCCCAGCCTCGACGAGGTAGCCCTCGGCGACGATCTGCCCCCAGATGGTGCCCACGTCGAGCGTCACTGGGGCCGCCCCCTCCGGCACGTCCACGGCGCCGAGGCCCTGCGAGGGCTTCCCCTTGACCGCGTCCAGGCGGGCCTGGGCTTCGGCGCGGCGGGCCTCTTCCAGGGCGTCGGCCACCCCCATGCGGGCCAAGAGGTCAAAATAGCGCTGTGCCCGCCCAAGGGTCACCGGGGCGGGCACGTAGCGCGGCGTGTCAGGCGTGTCAGACATGCGTCTGGTGGGCTATGTGCGGGCTACGCGTGGCCGGGTGCTACTAGCTGGGCCACTGCGTGTCGTCCGTCAGGAACGGGTCCAGGTCGCTCGGCCAGCCGCTCTCGTCGGTCAAGCTGGTGACCTTGCCGCGCACGAAGGCCGCACCGCCGTCGGTCTGCTTCGAGCCGCGCACGGTGAACTCGCGCGTGCGCTGCTCCCCCTCGGACGTCGGCTCGCGCCAGTTGGACTTGTCCACCTTGGCCCGGTAGAGGCCGGTCACGATCCAGGCGGTCGGGCTCTCGTTCGAGTCCCGGTCGGCAGGCAGCGCGTAGCGGTACTTGCGGAAGCCGTCGGTGAGCAGGTCGAGCAGGTCGTACGTCTCGACGTCCGACTGGAGGGCCGTGTTGGTCATCACGAACTCATCCGTCGTGACGCGGGTGTCGACGATGACGCCCGCCTCGCTCTTGATGTCTTCGGACTCGATCTCGGGGCCGAGCTCCCCCCCGGCCATGTAGCTGATGGTGTACCACCCGGCTACGGCCGAGGCGCCGAAGACGCTCTGGGCGTCCGCCGCTTCGAGGTAGACCTCCAGGCGGTCGGAGCCGCCGTAGTAGACGTTGGCGTCGTTGCGTTTGTCGACGATGGGCATTGCGGGTCCTCCTGTGCTGGTAGATGGGGTTAGCTGCTGGTGTCGGGGTCGTCACGCACCTCGGCGGCGACGTCGGCCTTGACGATGCGTCCGCCTGCGCCGGTACCGACCACGCGGCGCGGGTCGACGTCGTAGGCCTCGGCGAGCGTGCGGGCCGCCTCGGTCATCGCTGGGGCGTCCGGAGCCTCGCAGCGTCGCCGCTGCCGGGCGGTCAGGTGCGCCTCGTGGCCCGGGGCGATGCGCTCGCCACGCACGTAGGTCACCGGCCCCTGCGGGGTCGCGACGGTCAGACTGGACGTCCCGGTGACTCTCATGTGCGCTGCTGGTATCCGGTGGCGGTGAAGGCGCCCACCATGACGCTGTCGGCGCCGATGAGGGCTTCGTAGTACTGCGGGTCGGAGGGCTGCATGTCCTGCAGGGCGCCCATCGCGGCCTCGGTCAAGGCCTGGATGCCCGCGTAGTCGACGGTGCGCTTCGTGGCGCCGCTGACGGCGCTGTCGCTTTCGGCGGGCTTCTCGTCGAGCACGAAACACTGGTACTGCCAGGTGTCGCGCCGCAGCCGCCCGCTCTCGGCGCCCAGGCTGTCGCTCGTAGGCTGCCAGACGACGAAGACGGGGTACTCGACCACCTCGCCGAAGAGCGTGTTGGTGACGAGCGCGAAGCTGCCCGCTGCGGCCACCGCATTCAGCATGGCGTCAACCTGGGCGTTCATGCGGCGAACTCCCGCCGCAGCCCCTCGGCGATCTGGCTGGCGAGCTTGTTGCGGTACAGCTCGAACGGCACCATGAGGAACGGCTGGGCCTCGGTCCCCTCGCGCGCGATTTTGAACTGCACGCGGCGGGCTACGTCTTCGATCTGGGCGGGCTCAGAGATGCCCAGCTTCTTCTTGACCCAGCGCTTCAGCGGGTCGAGGGGCGCCCAGTGGGGCTTGGTGCCCTCGTGGACGAAGATGGCGTAGCGCAGCTTGACCCCCACCGTCAGGCGGATGCTGTCGGCCACGCGCTTCACCTCGCTCGTAACCCGCTTCCGCAGGGTGCCCGTCACGTTGACTTCATTGTCGTCGAGGTATTTGACGACGGCGCGCTCGAGCTCCAGGCCGAAGCGGCGCAGTTCCGCCTCGATGGCGGCGCTGATACGCTCCTGAAGTCGCTGAGCCGAAGCCATGGGGTCGGGTTAGATGACGAAGGGCGGGCTGTGACTCGTGCTGACGTCGCCGCTCTCGTCGACCGTCGCACTGTGGATCAGGTAGTCGATGCGACCGTGCGCCTGCTGCCGGATCATGCGCGACAGGCGGCGCGCGTCGAAGGTGCGCATCAACTCGACCCGCGAGGCGTCGAAGCCGACGGCGGTCACGAGGCCGCCCTTTTCGGTCGGACGCAGGTTCAGAAACGGCATCGCGTACGCCACGGCCAGCAGGGATTCGGCTTCCTGGAGCGCCTGGTAGTCGTCGTGCCCCGTGCCGAGCGCCACGATGCGGTCGTACTCGCTTTTCGACGTGTCCGTGCGGTCGGCGCCGAGCACCGAGCGCAGGTCCCGCTCGGCCCGGCCCAGGTGGCTCGCCGCCGTGTTGGCGATGGCGGCCTCCAGGCCGGTGTGGTCCGCGATGGTCGTAGCGTCAGCGATGGGCATGGGTTACTCGCTCGTTAAGAGTCGCAGCGCTTCGGCTTCGCGCACTTTCTTGTCGGCCCCGGGCACGTCGTACCAGCCGCCGCCGACGTGGTAGTCGCCCAAGTTGATCTCACCGTCATTCCCGGACGCGGTCTCATACTGAGACTCAGTCCCGGCGCGCACGAGCAGGCGGCCCTTCGTAGGGTGCTTGATTTCAGTCAGATCGTAACTCTTCATGGCGTGAGGTGTGCGTCTGCGGTTGTGGTGAGCGGGGCCGGGCGGCATGCGAGGCAGTGGCCGCCCGGCGTCCCCCTCACGACAGGTCAGAGGCCATCAGGCGCGGCGCTATACGTCGCCGCGCACCTGCACGCCCATGTTCGGATCGAGCGTCTTCTTGCCGAACAGGATGTCCAGCGCGACGACCGTTTTGCTGTTATCAGCGTCGTACCAGAGGCGCGCGCGGAGCGTCAGGTTGCTCTCGGGCGAGACCACGTTCTCGACCTGGATGCCCTGGCGACGGGCCTGCTGCGTGCCCATCTGGGACTGGAGGGGCGCGGTCGCCAGCGCGAACGCGTTCCGGTGGAACATGAGGTTCGCGTAGTAATTGTCGGCGTTGCCCGACGCGTCGAAGGTCACGACCTCGTCGTCGGCGACGGCGACCTTGAGGGCCGGGTAGATGCCGAGCGAGCCCGCGCCCGTCGAGAGCGTGACCGTCGAGGTCACGGTGTAGCGCTGCGAGTGCCCGGCGAAGACGAACGTGTCGCCCGGCTGGATCGTCTCGGCGGCGTTGAGGCCGTCGACGGCGATGGTCTCGGCGCCCTTGGCATAGCCGCCCGCGTTGTTGACGGCGCCCACGGCGTCGTTGCCCGCACTGACGACGGTGCCGGAGGTGTGCTCCTTGATCGAGCCGTCGGCGAACATCTCGACGCCGAAGCGGCTGCCGAGCGTCCCGCGCAGCAGCGTCTCTTCCCCGGCCATGCCGCCCGCGTTGGCGCTGGACATGAAGTCCGCACCGAGCAGTGTGGCCTCCAGGTTGGCGTCGACGCCGAGGTGCACCATCCCGGGCATATCCAGCGGCACGCCGTTCTGACGGAGGATTTTGCGCGCCTCGATGATGTTGTTCTTCGGGGTTCCGGTGTCCACGTCGGTCACCCACGGGATCGTGTTGTACAGCCCCGAAAGCTGGCCGCCGATCTCGTTGGCGAGCGCGTAGGCCGACGGGCGGATGTGATCCTCGATGATGCGGTCCTTCGAGAAGTGCATCTCGTCGTCGCCCAGCGCGAACTTCACCTCCTTCCACTGGTCGAGCAGGATGTTCACCTTGCCCGCGTCGATGTCTTGTGCAGACGACGGCGCGTTCTTGGCCTCGAAGGTCGAG
>JAAAOL010000101.1 GCA_009908885.1 Bacteroidota bacterium
ACGCAAGGACGGCTCGGAGATCTATATCGAGCTTTCGGCCGTTCCGCTCTACGACAGACACGGCGAGGTCACCGGGGTCATGGCCATCGCAGGCGACATTACCGGGAAACGCCGGAGGGCCGAGGAGCTCAAGGGTGCTCTGGACGAGAAGGACGCGCTCCTCCGGGAGGTCCACCATCGCGTCAAGAACAATCTAGCGGTGATGACGGGTCTCGTACGCCTGCAACTGCATGAGTCCTCTGCGGAGGACGCGTCTGCAAGCGCGCTGGGCAAAACCCGGGATCGCATAGAGGTGATGAGCCTCATCCACCACATGCTCTACCAGGAGCAGAACCTCTCCCGTATAGAGTTCAGCGGCGTTCTCACTCGTGTGGTGAATCAACTCTTGGACCACTACGCGAGACGAAAGTCGGTGCGCCTGGACCTCGACCTGCAAGACGCTGAGCTCGAAATGGGCACGGCACTTCCTCTCGGGCTCATAGCCAACGAGGCTGTGACGAACGCGCTGACCCACGCGTTTCCTGCGGAGGACAGCGAAAACCGGCTCATGTTGCGGCTCAGAGCGCCCGCCGGCAACAGCGGGGCCGACAGCGCCGGGGCCGATGACCCGGCGGTCGCCGACGCCGGGGTCGGCGGATGTATGTTGACCGTAGAGGATAACGGCGTCGGGCTCGGCAAGGGCTTCGACGCCCGGCAGCAGGACTCGCTCGGTTTTCGGATGATGCTCGTGCTCGCCCAGCAGGTGCAGGGAGAGCTCACGGTTACGACCGGCGCCGACGGCGCCGGCACCAGGGTCGAGGTTAGCCTGCCAGGATAGCGCTTGCGCGGGGCGTGTTGTCTACGAAGGGCCGGGCACAGGGCGCATGGACGCCTTGAGCTGGTACATCCTGCTGTCGGCGAGTTTGAGAAGCGCTTCGGTTTCCCGTGCGTGGTCCGGATAGGTGGCGGCGCCGATGCTCGGCGTCACCCTTAGCTGCTGAGTCCCGAATGCGACCGGCTCCGAACACGAGGCCGTGATCTTCTCCGCCACCGTCGTCGCGTCCCGGACGCCTCGTACATCAATCAACAGTACACCGAACTCGTCCCCTCCAAGCCGCGCAGCCAGGTCGCCCTTTCTGATAGCCGCCTGTATGCGCGCTGCAGTCTGAACAAGAACGTAGTCGCCGGCGTCGTGGCCATACGCGTCGTTTATGCACTTGAAGTCATCGAGATCTATGTAGAGCAGACCCAATCGGGACCGGCGCCGCGAGGCAGGCTCAAGCGCCCTGTCGAGGGAATCCAGAAAAAGGCGGCGGTTCGGGAGGCCCGTGAGCGTATCATGATGGGCCATGTGGCGGTAGTGCTGGCGTTCCTGTTGAAGCCGTCTTTCGAGGAACAGGCGGTAGAGGGCCAGCGAGACCTGAGCGGCTATCGCTTCGGCAATTTCAATATCCGGCCCTGAGAATGCCCCGGCACTGCGAAAGTTGTCGAGGTTGAAGTACCCCACGGACTCCTCGCCCATCCGCAGGGGAACCGAAAGGGTCGCACGAATGTCGTTGAGTCTGCCGGCCCTTCGAAACGCCTCAGCCTTGTCAGCATCAAGGCGCTGCTCGTAGTCGTGGATCTCGACCTTCTCGCTTTCCCGTCCCGTATGCCGTGGCCCCAGTTCGTCGTCGGATAGCGTGACGGACTTCAGCACGTCGAAGTCGAACTCCACGGCGGCCTCGAAGTGATAGAGCCCATCGTCATGTCGAATTACGATGCTTCCTCCCTCGGCATCGGGGACGAGATGGACAGTGCGTTCGAGCGCGGTCTGATAGAACGTGGTGTCGAGCGTGGAAGACAGGAGCTCGTTCGTAAGCTCGACCAATGCGGTTCGGAATTGGAGCTCCTGTTCGAGGCGTTCACGGTCGGTTAGGTGCGCCACCACAACGCCATTATCGGGAGTGCCCGAGTCGGTGTCAATACTCTGCGTCGCAATGGTATAATCAACTGCAGAGCCGGGGACAGAATTGCGGACGCCAAGGAATGAGACAGTGCAGCTTCAGAACACGCGCTCGCGGCCGTGGCCGGTCCCGCGGGGCATGCACAGATTCGTGAGTCCTGTGGCTGATAGCCTCACCCCGGCCTGCCGCGCCGTCGTGTTCGCAGTGACGGCGCTTCTCGTCCTCATGCTGAGCGCGCAGGGCGCCGTGGCCGACGAGGAATCCACCCGGCCGAACATCGTGGTCTTCGTGGCGGACGATGCCGGATGGGACGACTCGAGCGTCTACGGCAATCCACGGGTGAGAACGCCGAATATTCAGCGACTGGCCGACACCGGCATGACCTTCTCGCGAGCCTTCGTCACGAGTCCTCAGTGCAGCCCCTCGCGGGCCAGCATGCTTACCGGTCTCTACCCGCACCAGACGGGCGCCGAGGACCTCCACGAGCCGATCCCCGCGGAGGTGACGATCCTGCCAGCCTACTTGCAGGAGACGGGATACTTCACCGGCAGCATGCTGAAGCAGCACATCGGCAGAGCCGCAAGCCGACAGTTCGACTGGTACTCCGCGCGGCTCGGCCGCTTCGAGGTGTTCCTCGATCGGCGGGGCGAGCGACCGTTCTTCCTGTGGGTGGGATTCATGGATCCACACCGCCCGTACCTGCGCGGGACCATTGCCGAGCCGCACGACCCGGCCGACGTGCGGGTGCCGGCCCATCTTGCCGATACGCCGGAGACCCGGCGTGAGATCGCGCGATATTACGATGAGATCAGCCGGATGGACGGGTGGATCGGCCGCTTCCTCGACACACTCAAAGCGCGCGGGCTGCGAGAGAACACGATCGTCATCTATCTCTCCGACAACGGGTGGCCCTTCCCCCGTGCGAAGGGAAGCCTCTACGACGCAGGTATGCGCACGCCCTACATCTGGAGCTGGCCGCGTGTGGTGGAGCCGGGCACGCGCCGGGAAGGCGTCGCAAGCACTATCGACCTTGCACCGACCCTGCTCGATGCCGCTGGCGCAGAGATCCCCGCCGACATGGAAGGTGAAAGCATTCTCGCGGTACTCGCGGGCACGGAATCAGCCGGCGCCCGCGGGAGGGAGGCTGCCTTCAGCCAGCGAAACTGGCACGGGTCCGACGATCACATCCGGGCCGTGCGTACCGAGAGATTCAAGCTCATCATAAACGCTTACGAGACGCAGCCCTTCGGCCTGCCGCCCGACATCGCCCAGAGCGACACCTGGAAGAGCCTCCTCGCCCGCCGCGAGGAAGGGCGCCTGAATCCGCAGCAGCGACTGAACTTCTCCCTTCCCAGGCCGCCGGTGGAGTTCTACGACCTCCGCCGGGACCCGCACGAGTACACGAACCGGGCCTGGAGCCCCGAATACGCCGCCGAGCAGCAGCGCCTCTTCCGCGAGCTCGACGAGTGGATGGCGCGCACCAACGATTACCCGCCCGGGCCCGAGCCCCGGCCCGACGCGACCGACCGCATTACGGGGCGCCCGCTGGAGTGGCGCCACCGGCTGCTGCTGTGGGCCGAGCGCTTTGTGGCGCCGTGGCTGCTGCCGCTCGTCGAGCGTGAGCCGTGAGTCGCGGCCCGGTTGACACCCCTCGCCTGTCGGCCGATCATCCTGAACCGAGGAGCCCACTGCAATGAAAAACCGACTGAAAACACAACTGTCAGAGAACCGCACGACCTTCGGGTCGTGGATCACGATTTCGCATCCGGTGGTTGCGGAGTTTCTCTCCACGCTGCGCTTCGACTGGTTCGTATTCGACCAGGAGCACTCCCCGCTCGACGTCGACACCACCCAGGTGATGATTCAGGCCATCGCCGATGAGTCCATCACCCCGCTCGCCCGGGTGGCCTGGAACGACCAGGTACGGATCAAGAAAGCCCTCGACATCGGCGCGGAGGGCCTGATTATCCCGATGGTAAACACCGCGGCGGATGCCGAGCAGGCGGTGCGCGCATGCAGGTATCCGCCGGAGGGCATCCGGGGGTGTGGCCCCTCCCGCGCGCTCGTCATGGACCCCGAGTACCTGAAGACCGCCAACGAGGAGACACTCGTCATCATTCAGATCGAGTCGGAGGAAGCGGTCGAGAACGTGGAGAGCATTCTCACCGTAGAAGGCGTTGATGCCTTCTTCCTCGGTCCCGTCGATCTCTCCTACTCCTTCGGCCTTCGCGGCGATCTGTCGGACTCGAGGCTGCAGAAGGCGATCGACCACGTCTTCGAGGTCGGCTCGCGCCACGGACTCCCGGGCGGCATCTGGCAGGGTGCGGGCAGAACCATCCCCGAGCGCGTCAGCCAGGGGTGGCGGATGATCGCCGTCGGCTACGATGCCCAGTACCTGCTCGAAGGTGCGCGGACGGCCCTCGGGCGCGCCGATGCTGGAGACTGAGCGGGCAGGCGCAGGTTGAAGGTCGTCCCTCGGGGCCTGTTAGCCGCGCCCCGCGAGCACGTCCCGCGCCCGCTGTAGCTCGACGAACATGCGCGCGTCTCCGCCACGGTCGGGATGATGGCGCATGCTCTGACGACGATAGTGCGCCATCACTCTCCATGTGTCGGGCGGCGCGGTGGCGGCCCGTCGAGCGGGATCTCGAGCACGAAGCACGCGATGAGCCGCGACTCTATCTGCGCATTGAGCCCGCGGTAGTGCGTGCCGAGAAGCTCGAGGTGGGCGCGGAAGGTGCCGAGCCATTGGTGTTGGTCGTATCGCCGGTATGCATCGGCCTGCTTCTTGGTCGACGGAAAGAGGTTGGCCCGCCACACCGGATAGCGCGCTCCGGCGCTGTAGTGCTGCTCGAGGCGACCGACGTACTTTATGAACTCCAGCACCGGCTCGGGAAGCGCCCGCATCGTCTCGAGAATGTAGCGCCGCCGCGCCTCCTGCACCCGCTCGCGCTCCTGCAGGTAGGCACGCTTGATATCGAAGAAGAGGGGAAAGAACGGATCGGCGGGGAGGCGGTAAGTCCTGTAGAAGTGACGGAGGTTCTGCGGGGCGATGCGTGCGTGGTGCAGCAGTGAATAGCACCGACGGGAGAAACGCAGCCCCGGAAGCGCCGACGAGTTCCGGTAGTGCTCGAGCATGAGGCCGTAGTGCGGATGTTTCGCAAGGGACTTCGGCTGCCGTTCGAGGAGATAGGCCAGCGAGTAGGTCCGCGCCGGAGACGTCCGGCGGCGGCGCCGGCGCGGTCGATATCTGTCTGAGCTCCTCCGGGTAAGCGTACGTCGTCGCATCTACCGGAGGATCATATCACGTCTGCGCCCGCCGGCGCATCATACGATGAGCCTCCCGGAAACTCAAAAACCGGGCCTCGAACTCGCTCCAGAGGTTGGCGCGTACCGAGCGGAAGCTGCGCCACAGGGTCAGAGGCCGCCCCACCCGCGCCTCGGGAAATGCGAGGTACGCGCGGCGCAGCCGGTAGTTCGGAATACGCGGCTGGAGATGATGCAGATGGTGTATCCCGATGTTTCCGGTAAACCAGCGAAGCACGGGGGGAAGTTTGTAGTGTGACGCGCCGAGCAGGGCCGCATCGAGCTGGTTCCACGCATCGTCATGAGCCCAGTAACCGGGCTCGAACTGATGCTGGACGTAGAAGAGCCATATGCCGATCGCCCCGCCGGTGAGTATCACGGGCAACTGCACGGCGACGTATGTCCACACCCCGAAGGCCACCGAAACACCCGCGGCGAGGGCAAGAATGGCCAGGTTGGTCAGATGCACACTCCGGCGCTCGCTCGCCGTACCGTCGAGGCCCGCGAATCTGTTGAAGATGAGAAAGTTGTAGAACGGACCAAGCACGAACAGCACGACCGGGTTTCTGTAGAGCCGGTACTGCAGCCGTCGCAACGGGGTAGCATCA
>JAAAOL010000489.1 GCA_009908885.1 Bacteroidota bacterium
TCCGGGAACAGGTCGGACCACGAGTGGTTGCATGAGGCCCTGGGTACGGATGGACTGGGCGAGGGACGCGATCGTGTCGGCATCGAAGTCCTGGCGCGGCTGATGCGGGTTGGGTTGGAGTTGATCGACGGCGACGTAGATCAAGCCATCGGCAACGGCGGAGGGCTCGGCGCAAGCGTATCGCCGACGCTCCGCTACACGACGGTGGTCGGCAACGAGGCGCATCGGGGCGGTGGCATCTACGAGGGAGACACCGAGGCCTCCATCACGCTGGCTGCAGTCCTCGTGGCGAACAACACAGCGGACGATCAGGGGGCAGACTGCTACGCGGACGTCGTTTCGGACGACTACAATCTCATCGAAAACGCGACGGGCTGCGACATCTCCGGCACCACGGCGCACAACATTACGGGCCAGGATCCGGCGCTCAGCCCACTGCAAGACAACGGTGGACACACAGACACCCACCTGCCCAAGTTCGGCAGTCCGGGCCTCGACGTTATTCCAAACGGCACGCTCGACTGTGGCACGACCGTGCAGGTCGACCAGCGTGCGCAGCCGCGGCCCACCGACAGCGACGACAGCGGCACGGCCACCTGCGACGTCGGCGCCGTGGAGCCGACGTACGACGAGATCGCACCCGTCGTGACCAACCTCGGCGACAGCGGCAACGGCTCCCTGCGCGGCGTGTTGGCTGCCGTGGCGTCCGGCACGACGGTAACCTTCGATCCGAGCCTGAGCGGTCAGACCATCGACCTTACGAGCGGGCAGCTCACCCTCGACACGGACGTGACCGTCGACGCGTCGGCCCTGCCGGAGAGCATTACCATTCAGGGTGGACCGGGCCGGGTGTTCTGGGTCACGCCCACGGCGAACGCCACGCTCTCGCACCTCACGATCCGGGGCGGGGATACGGACTTTGGCGGAGGCATCTCGAATGACGGCACGCTCACCGTCCGGTCGAGCACGATCCGGAACAACGAGGCCTCGGACCGCGGCGGCGGCATCGACAACGATGGCACGCTCACGCTGGAGCAGGTGACCGTGGAGGGCAATCGGGCGTCAGGAGGCGCCGGTGGGATCAACAACGACGGCCCGCTGACGATCCTCAGCAGCACCATCTACGACAACGAGGGGCAGCAGGGCGGAGATGGTGACGGCAATATTTACAACGCCGGCGAGATGCACCTCATCGGAAGCATCGTAGCCAGCGGCGACGGCGGTGACTGCGTCAACGAAGGGACGCTGGGATCGGTGGCATACAGCCTGGTGGAGGATGGCACCTGCCTGCCCTCCGGCAGCACGACCAACCTGACCGGCGCCCCGGAGCTTGGCGCGCTTCAAGACAACGGCGGGGGCATGCTGACTTACGCGCCGCTGTCCGGCTCGCCAGTGATCGACCAGGGATCGTGCAGCGGGACCACCACCGACCAGCGCGGGGAGGACCGTCCCTACGACGATCCGTCCATTCCCAACGCCGACGACGGCTGCGACATGGGCTCGGTAGAAGTGCCCGGCCCCGACGCCATCGACCTCGCGGTGTCCGCCTTCCTGGAAGGGCCGATGCAGTCCGTCCAGATGGCCGTCGGCCTCACCGATCATCTTCCGGAGACGGATCCCTACTTCGGCGCGCAGAGCGTCCCGTCCGGCTACTTCACGAGCGACCCCGACGGGCAGCGCGTCGTGGACTGGGTCGTGCTGCAACTGCGCACCGGCGACCCGGCCAGTCCGCCCATGACCGTCGCCGCCGAGCGGGCCGCCCTGCTCCTCGACGACGGGACGGTTCTGGACACCGACGGCAGCCCGACCGTCACGATGGACGGCGCGTCCGGCGCCTACTACGTCGTCGTCGGCCACCGCAACCACCTCTGGGCGATGAGCGACGTCGCCGTCAACTGCTCCGGCGGCTCCTGCGGGTTCGACTTCACGGCAGGCACCGCCTACGGCACGAACGCCCTAAAAGACCTCGGCGGCGGCCTGTTCGGCCTCTATGCGGGGGATGCTTCTGCCAATGGGCAAGTGCAAAACGACGACAAAAACAACTTCTGGCGCACCCAGAGCGGATCCTCTGGCTACCAGTCAGCCGACTTCAGCCTCAACGCCCAGGTGCAGAACGATGACAAAAACAACTATTGGCGTGGCAATTCCGGGCGCGGCACGCAGGTGCCTTCAGCGTCCACCTCCAGTGCCTCGTTTGCAACTCCCATACCCACGGCACGGCAATCCTCAGGCGCATTACCCGGCAGAGGATATCCGGCTGGGCAACGCACGAAGGGGGTAACACGCTCAGACAACAGACGGCCCTGAAAGTGAGTCATCTCACGCTTTCCAAATATCAAAGAGCTTGCTCCACCATGACACTGACTACGCTTCTACGTCTCCGGGTCGCTCCTCTCAAGCAGGTCTCGCATATCGTGAAAGCTCTACCGATTATGTCAGTGCTGCTGGTTCAGATTCCTTTACTTTTATTCTCACCAGCCCAGGCGCAGTCCATTATTTTCTCCTTTGGCAATAGTGAGGTCACTGCCTCAGGATTTGAGTTTGATATCCTCACTGCTACTGATGCCTCTGGTGTCAGCGATGGCGTGCGCGTCGGAGACACACAGGTCTATATCAATTACAACACGGATGGCTTTGGAAGCTCAGTGGCTACCACTGCTACGGTCACCGAGGGCGCGCTTCTCCAGAACGTAGCCGGCCAAGACGGCCACGAGATCGTCAGCGTTAGCGACAATAGCAGCAGCCGCTTAGCCATTACGACAAACTACAAGTTCGACGGCGCGGTGGACTTTTCGACGGAGCTTACGGAGTCGCCTCAGCAGCTCCTGCACATCGTGCTTCCAATTCAGGATGGTACAGAGACGGCGGGGCTTTCCTTCGAACTCGCCCTGATGGACGGGCAGCAGTACCAGGCCTCATCCCTGCTTTTTACAACCGTTCAGGCTTCAAATACGGATAATACCGTACTCCCCGTCGAACTCGTCGAGTTTACCGCGCAGGCGGACGGCGAGGCGGTGCAACTCCGGTGGGCGACGGCGAGCGAGACGAACAACGCCGGCTTCGAGGTGCAGATGCATGCGGCCGCGCCCGAGGCGGACGGCGGGGCCGCATGGCAGCCGCAGGGGTGGGTCGACGGATGGGGCACGACCGCTGAGCCGCAGCAGTATGCCTACCGGGTGGACGGGGTCGCGCCGGGCACCCATCGCTTCCGGCTGAAGCAGGTGGACTTCGACGGCACCTTCGCTTACAGCCCGGAAGTGGAGGTGACGATCGGGTTGGACGCGGCCTATCGGCTCACGGCGCCCTATCCCAATCCGTTCAACCCGGAAGCCCGGTTCAGCCTGATGGTGCGGCGCGCGCAGCACGTCGAGGTGGCCGTCTACGATGCGCTCGGTCGGCGCGTCCGGGTGCTGCACGACGGTCCACTCGCCGCCGGGACGGCGCGGTCGTTCGTCGTGGAGGGGCACGGGCTGAAGAGCGGCGTGTATTTCATCCGCGCCGTCGGGGAGACCTTCGTCGCCACCCAGCGCGCTACGCTGGTGAAATAGAGGTGCCTCATGCGAGATCACCGTACATGCCCCATCGGGCGACTGCTTGCTCTGAGCGTGATGATGCTCGCCTTCAGTGGCGGGGAGACGCACGCGCTGGGCGCGCCGAGCGCAGGGCGGGAGGCCGACCTGGAGCTGGCTCTCAGCGTGCAGCCGGAGGCCGCCCGCGTCGGGGAGGAAGTGGAGGTCTCGCTGGTCGTCATCAACCAGGGGCCGAGCAGCGCCACGGACGTCGTCGTCCACTACCGGGTGCCAGAGGGACTGGCGTTCGTGCGGGTCGAGTTCGAGGATGCCACGGACACCTACGATGTGGACCAGGGACGGTGGGAGGTCGGGACCATCAGCGACGAACAGCTTCGCTCGCCTCCGTTCTGGAGTCTCACGATAACGCTCCGCGTCGAGGAGCCGGGGACGTATGTGCACGAGGCCGAAGTGATGGTTGCGTCCGAGCCCGACCCCGACTCGACGCCGGGCAATGGCGTGCTGACGGAGGACGATGCCGCCCAGGCGACGTTCGAAGCCCATCCGGCCATCGTCGATCTGCAGATAAGCAAAGACGACGGCCAGTCCGGCGCGGTAGGATCCGGAGACCGGCTGACGTACACGATTACCTATGCCAGCGTCGGCGGCCTGGCGAGCGGTGTGGTAATCACGGAGACGCTGCCTGCACACACGCGCTTCGACGCGGCGGCGAGCACGGCGGGGTGGGAGCCGGACGGGGCCGCTACGTACCGCTACGCGCTGGGAACGCTGGATCCCGGCGCGGCAGGGGCGCTGACGTTTGCAGTGGTCGTGGAGAGCGAACTTCAGGCAGATGTGGAGGCGCTCGTCAATACCGTCACGATTGCAGACGACGGCACGCGCGGGCCCGATGCCACGCCGGAAAATAACGTCGCGACGGTCGAGACGCCCGTGCGCCGCGCGGCTCAGGCCGACCTGTCTCTCCAGGCCTCGGTCGAGGAGGTCGCTCCGATGGTGGGGGCGACGGTCGGGGTGGACCTGCGCCTGCGCAACGACGGGCCGGATGCGGCCAGCGGCATCCAGGTGGCGGTGCGCCTGCCGGAGGGATGGGCCTATCGCAGCCATACGGCGGACGGTGTCTACGCACCTGAAGCAGCGACCTGGGAGGTGGCGTCGCTGTCGGCAGGAGACGTCGCCCACCTTCGGCTGACGACGGAGGTCGAGCGTCCCGGGGCGCTCACCGGGGCGGCGGACGTCACGCAGGCCGCACCGGCGGACCCGGATTCGCAGCCCGACGGCGGCAGCGCGGAGGAGGATGACGCCGTCGCCGTCACGATCACGGCGACGCTGGCAACGCCTCCGTTAGCAGCGCCTGCCGATGGGGCCGCAGCGGTAGCGCTGCCCACGACGCTTTCCTGGGATGCTGTGCCCGGGGCGCGCCGCTACGAGGTGCAGGTGGCGCTGGCGGGGCAGTCCTTCGCGGAGGTCGTGGTTGCCGAGACGACGACGGAGACGATCCTCACGGTGGACTCGCTGGCGGCGGGGGCGCAGTACCGATGGCGGGTGCGGGCGCGGGCCGACGATCATCGCAGCGACTGGTCCGAAGTGCGCACGTTCGCTGTAGAGGGCTCTTCGGTATCCGCGGAGGGAGCGCCGGGATCGATTGCAGCGCTGACGTGGGAGCCGGTCTTCCCCAATCCCATCCGGCATCGCGCGCGCCTCCGCTTTCGCGTCCGCGAGCAGCAGCGGGTCCGCGTCATCGCCTACGACCTGACGGGCCGGCGCGTGCGGGCGGTCTTCGACGGGGTCGTCGGGCCGCATGCGGTCGTCGAGCGATGGTTCGAGGGTAGCGGGCTGCCGAGCGGAGCCTACGTGCTTCGGCTGCGCGGAGGCCACGTCCAGGCGTCCCGGCTGATATTCGTGCGGAGATAGGCGTTCGGTTCCGGCAGGAAACCGGGACGGAGCATCGGCGCGGGCGTCGAGTTTACGACACACCGTCCGCCCCGGATCATCCAATGCCCCTTCCATGGCCGAACGCCCACTTCCCGCTGACGCATCTACCGCCCCGCCCGACGATCCGCGCCTGCGCCGCGTGCAGCGCCTCGCCTACGTGCTCGACAACTCGATCCGCATTCCCATTATCAACTACCGCATCGGGGCCGACGTACTGATCGGCCTGGTGCCCGGCCTGGGCGACGTCATCGGGCTCCTGCTGGCGGCCTACATCGTCGTCGAGGCGGCTCGCTTCGGCGTGCCCCGCGCCACGCTCCTGCGCATGGCGA
>JAAAOL010000124.1 GCA_009908885.1 Bacteroidota bacterium
CCAGACCGCCGACCCGGTGGCCCGCCTCGCCTTCGAGATCGCCGACGGCCTCTCGACCGACACCGCCGAGGACACCGCCGACGAGGTCGACCCCTACGAATACATGAAGCAGAAGCGCCAGGAAAGCCCCGTCGTCCAGGCCATCTTCGAGAAGTTCGGCGGGGAGCTGGTGTGGTAATTGCCTTGCGAGCCAGTGCACTGTTTGGTTAATTATTAATTCAGCTGTGCTCTCCCTTTCTTGCTCTGACTCAACATGCTCGTTTCTGCTCATTAACATATTGATTCTATGCCAGAAACTCCGAAACACATAAGTGTCGTTTACGAACACAGCAAAGCTGGTGTGCCAACCATAGCAGCAACAGGGGCCTTTGGGGGTACTTCACCGGATCAGAGCAGTGTTGTAGCTCATTTATACGTCGAACATGGCACAACACCGTCTCACGTAATTCACCAGGTAGAAGAAGGAGGGATCATCGACCTGAGAGGAGGGGAGGAAACTAAGCGAGGCGATGTAACACGCACCATCCAGGCTCGCTTAGTTCTTTCGCCGGAAGCTGCTGTTTCACTAGGTCATTGGCTGACTAGGCATGGACAGCAAGCCATTGATGCACGTGGGAATAATCAATAGGAAAGACTATGAGCAATTACAGCGAAAACACCGCGACGCTGGCCCCACCTGTCGGTTTTGAGGATCCTGCTCTAAAACCTTCAGGCTCACAGGAAAACCTGAGGTATGCAGAGCAAAGAGCCAACTCCGCCTCAGATCCAGTTCAGGATACGTTCCATCGAACGGTGACGTATCGCTTGACTCACGAGGTCGAAGGAGAAGAGTATACTCTGACGCACACCGCCGAGGGAATTGAGCTATTTCATGAGCGTTGGGGCATAGTGGGAGAAGGAGCTAATCTGCTTGAAGCTGAGCAGGATGCCATTCAGTATGCTCGTGAACTCGCCGATGCCATGCTGCAAATTCCAGCCTCTGAGCTTGCGCCAGATGCTCTCGAACTGCGCAATTATCTCTTGGACATCATCTGATCTATGCCCTTAGAGCGCGATGACATTGAATCTGCATTGTCGTCCAAGGGCTTTCGATGTGAGAACAGGCATCACCGGTTTTACTTCTTTGAACATGAAGGCCTGACACGAGCCGTGCACACACGTGTCAGTCATGGGTCGAAGTACAAAACCATTGATGATAAGCTGGTCAGTCGCATGGCTAAACAGGTCCAGATGACCAATAGCCAGTTCAAGAAGTTCGTCGACTGCGAGATGACCAAGCATGATTACATCAGGCACTTGCGATCAATGCGAATCATCACATAGAACGGACAATCCTGCTGCACTCCTGCTTAAGTGTATGGTCATAGGGTCATGTGCTGTTGACTTCAACTCTCACTCCCTTGAACCCCCTCCACACCCTCACCCTCCTCGCTCTACTCTGCACCGTCGGCTGTACGGCAGACGCGCCCACGCCCTCCACAGACGCCGACACCACGGCGGCAGTGCCAGATACGCTGGTGCAGGATACGCTGGTTTACGACGCCGACCTCGCCGCCGCGCTGGGGGCCGATGACTACGGCATGCGCACCTACGTCGTCGCCTTTCTCAAGGCCGGGCCCAACCGCGACCAGGACTCGGCTACCGCGCAGCAGTTGCAGCAGGCCCACCTCGCCAACATCCGGCGCATGGCCGACGACGGGTCGCTGGTGCTGGCCGGACCGTTCCTGGACAACGGCGACGTGCGCGGCATCTACGTGTTCGACGTCGAGACGGTGGAGGAAGCCCGCGCGCTGACGGCCACCGACCCGGCGATCCAGGCCGGGCGGCTGGAGATGGATCTGCACCCGTGGTACGGCTCGGCGGCGCTGCGGCAGGTCAACCAGCTCCACGGGCGCATCGCCCGGCAGAATCCCTGAGCGTCCCGCACTCTCCTTCCCGCATTCCTTCCTCGTCCCTGACGGCAGCGTTGCAGGCGGGTGCAGCGGACCGCGCGGGCATCCTCGCAGGGCCGGGCCCGCGGCCGCATCCGACGGACGACGATCCCTCACCAGGGCGTTACATCTCCGAGCGGCGATCAGGGCAAAATCAGGCACCCTCGACCCTTACTTCTACCGATTTCTGCGTTATCAAACCACGCAGGGGCACGCGGCGGCTGGTATTCCCATCTTGCTCGTACCGGCACGACTGCAGGTGTCTCACTTCAGGGCCAATGTATTCCGTACGGAGGTAGCGCGATGATGTCCGTCTCTTCCTTCACCGCATCCCGCAAGAGCGCCAGCGTGTACTATCGCGGTCCGTGGACGCCCGCCGAGCACGACGTCATCGACGCCGCCGTGAAACGGGCCGAGGCGACCCGTCCGCCGTGGAATCATACCCTGGGCAAGCCGTGGGTATGTCTGTGCGTGGCCGTGGGCGCGACGAACGTCTACCTGGCCCACCGGATGGGCGAAGATCAGGTCTTCCGAGCGTCGAACGCGCAGGAACTGGCGGAGAAAATCGCCCGGCGGCACCGGCATGCTGAGCGCGAGATGGTCGTGGCGTAGGCGCAGGTAGGGACGCGCCCTACGCGGGCTGCATCTGTGCACGCTGGGCCGTACTTTGCGCAGCCCACGTGCCTGATTGCTCCTGCGTCCCCCTCCCATGGAGTCCCTCTCGATTGCGCATCTGTACGACGACCTGCGTCGCAGCCTGGAAGCGCTTCGCGCCGACCCGTCGCGCGTGCAGGCCTCGCGGGCCATCGTGGAGGCCGCCCTCGACGACGGCGAGGCGTACTACGGCATCAACACCGGCTTCGGGGCGCTGGCGCAGCAGCGCGTCCCCCGGGGCGACCTCGAACACCTCCAGCGCAACCTGCTCTTGAGCCATGCCGTCGGCGTCGGCGACCTCGTGCCGAAGGCCATCACGCGGCTGATGCTGCACCTCAAGATCCACGCGCTGGGCCGGGGCACGTCCGGCGTCTCGATGACGACGTTCGCGCGTCTGCTGGACCTGGCCGAGCACGACCTGATTTCCGCCGTGCCGAGCCGGGGCAGCGTCGGCGCCTCGGGCGACCTCGCGCCGCTGGCCCATCTCGCTCTGCCCCTCATCGGCCTCGGCGACGTGTGGACGGACGACGGCACCGGTACCCGGCCCGCCAAGGCCGCGCTGGCCGAGCACGGCCTCGACCCGATCACGCTGCACCCGAAGGACGGCCTCGCCCTCATCAACGGGACGCAGCTCATGGCCGCCTATGGCGCGTACGTGCTGGAGCGGGCGCGGCGGCTCGTCACCCTGGCCGACGTGCTGGCGACGATGAGCCTGGAAGCCCTCCAGGGCAGCGCCCGCCCGTTCGACCGGCGCGTGCAGCAGGTGCGCCCGCATCCGGGCCCGGCCAAGGTGGCCGAAAACGTGCGGCGGCTGCTCGTGGACAGCGAAATCCTGGAGAGCCACCGCCACTGCGGCAAGGTGCAGGACCCGTACTGCCTGCGATGCGTGCCCCAGGTGCACGGCGCCAGCCGCGACGCGCTGGCCCACACGGAGCAGGTGGTCGAGACCGAGATCAACAGCGTCACCGACAACCCGCTGGTCTTCGACCCCGAGAGCGGCGACCCGCACATCATCAGCGGCGGCAACTTCCACGGGCAGCCGCTGGCGCTGGCGATGGACTACGCCGCCATCGCCCTGGCCGAGCTGGCCTCCATCAGCGAGCGCCGCACGTACCTGCTGCTGGGCGGCCACGACGGCCTGCCGACGCTGCTCATGCGCGAGACGGGCATCAACTCGGGCTTCATGATCCCGCAGTACACCGCCGCCGCGCTCGTCTCGGAGAACAAGATCCTGTGCCACCCCGCCTCCGTCGACTCGATCCCGACGAGCCTGGGGCAGGAAGACCACGTCTCGATGGGCAGCCTCGGCGCGACCAAGCTGCTAGACGTGCTGCACAACGTCGAGCGCGTCCTCGCCATCGAGATGCTGACGGCGGCGCAGGCGCTCGACTACCGCCTGCCGCTGCGGCCCGGGCGTGGCGTGGAGGTCGCCCACCGGCGCGTCCGCGACCACGTGCCGCACCGCGAGGAGGACGCCGCCTTCGCCGAAGACATCGATCGCTGCCTCACGCTCGTCTGCGAGGCGGCCCTGCAAACCGCCGTCACCGACGCCCTCGGCGCGCTCCATTGAAAGGGCAGATCAAACAGGACACCTGTGACCTTCGAAATTGCCGAAAAAATGAGATGGGATCCCTTCCAAGATGCGGGCAACTGCCGGAGGCGTGCATGCCATCCTCCCCGCGTAGAGACGCCTCACCGAGCAGTCGCTACGGACCGGAGGGAGCTAAAAAGGCCCAGAATATCAAGGTCGGGCTGGATCGCACCGTCGTAAGAGATCAGTCATTCCCTTTCTGTCATCCCCAGCCACCCCATCGCACCTCCACCATCGTCCATCGCACATCGTTGCCGTGCCCGTTCTGACCAACATCGCGACGCTCGTCACCTGCCGCGCCGAGGGCGGGCAGAGCGCCCTGCATGAGATTCCCGAAGCAGCCCTCGCCTGGGACGGCGACCAGGTCCGGTGGGTCGGGCCCGAGGCGGAGCTGCCGGATGACTGGGCTGACGCCGAACGCCTCGACGCGGACGGCGCGCTGGTCATCCCCGGCCTCGTCGATTGTCACACGCACCTCGCCTTCGGCGGCTGGCGGGCCGACGAGTTCGAGCAGCGGATCCAGGGCGTCGACTACCGGACCATCGCCGAGCAGGGCGGGGGCATCGCCAGCACGATGCGGCACACGCGGGCGGCCTCGGAGGACGACCTCGCGGCCAAGAGCCACGGCTTCCTGCGCGAGATGGCCCGTCTCGGCGTGACGACTGTCGAGGTGAAGAGCGGCTACGGACTCAGCGCGGCGGACGAACTCAAGCTGCTGCGCGTCTACCGCCGCCTGCATCAGGAGCAGCCGCTGCGCCTCGTGCCCACGTTCCTGGGTGCGCACGTCGTCCCACCTGAGTACCGAGACGATCGCGCCGCTTATGTCGACCTCCTGTGCGAATACCTGATCCCGCGCATCGCCGACGCCGGGCTGGCCCAGTTCTGCGACGTGTTCGTGGAGGACACCGCGTTCTCGGTCGACGAGGCGCGGCGCGTGCTGACGGCGGGCACCGAGCACGGCCTGCGCCCCAAGCTGCACGTCGACCAGCTCAGCGACGGCGGGGGCGCGCGGCTGGCCGCCGAGGTGGGCGCGGTCTCGGCGGACCACCTGGAGTATACCTCCGACGACGGCATCCGGGCGATGGCCGAGGCGGGCGTGGTGGCCGTGGCGCTGCCGCTGGCCTCGCTCTACCTGAACCAGCCGCCGATGGACGCGCGCCGCTTCGTGGAGGCGGGCGTGCCCGTCGCCGTGGCGACCGACTTCAACCCGGGCACGGCGCCCAGCTACCACCTGCCGCTGGCCCTGACGCTGGCCTGCACCATGAATCGCCTGACGCCCGCCGAGGCGCTGAAGGGCGCTACGCTCATCGCCGCGCAAGCCCTCGACCTGGACGACCGCCTCGGCGCACTCGAACCGGGCAAGCAGGCCAACTTCGTCCTCCTCGACGCCCCGACCGTGAACCACTGGCTCTACCATTTCCAGGCGAACGCAGTGGTGGCGACGTACGTGCGGGGGGAGCGGGTTGATTGAGTTCGAAGTTCTGAGTTTTTGAGTTTCAAGTTTGCAGGTTACAGGTTGGCAGGTTCAGGATGATGGTCGCAACGTGCTACCCTGAAACTTGAAACCTGCAACCTGTAGCCTTCCCA
>JAAAOL010000504.1 GCA_009908885.1 Bacteroidota bacterium
CGGCGCGCGCTTTTGTCAAGGACGACCCCGCTGGTTCAAACAAAACGCATGTGGGGGGTGGTTACGGGTTGGTGGTTCCTGGTTGGTGGTTGATGGTTCCTGGTTGGTGAGTGCCGTGCGACTGCTACGGCAGCATACCCTGCCAACTTGAAACCTGCCGACCTGAAACCTGCCGACCTGAAACCTGCCACTCCCATTACGAGGCTTCGGGCGCCGGGAGGGCTTGCCGGTCGAAGGTGCTGATCTCGTCACGCTGAAATTCCTTGGTGGCTGGGTCGTAGCGGCGCTCTTCGATGGCGAAGGTCTCCGGACGCACGCGGATCAGGTTGTAGAAGTTGGTCTCGCGGTTCGACTTGCGCCCTCGGCTGCTGGTGGCCGTCCCCGCGCTGGCGATGACCACGCGGCGCTCCTCCGGCACGATGACGATCGGCTCGATATGGGAAATGTGTAAATGGCCGCACAGCACGAGATCGACGCCCACGTCGGAGGCCACCTCCAGGGTCTGCTGCGCCTTGCGCGCTACGTCGTGCGGGCCGAGGGCCTGGATCTTGGTCAGATGATGGTGGACGACGAGCACCTTGAAGGCCTCGGCGGGCTGCTGGCCGAAGAAGTCGCGCATGGCCTCGCGCTGGTCGTCGTCGATGCGCCCGCCCTTCACCGTCCGCCCCGTCGCGGAGTTGATGCCGAGCACGGCGAGATCGCCCTCGGTGAAAGTAGGCGTCAGGTCACTGCAGATGTGGTGGCGGTAGCGGCGCAGCGGGTAGAACCACCGGGCGATGGGATACCACCAGGCGTACACGTCGTGGTTGCCGGGCACCACCAGCGTCGGCGCGTCGAAGCCGTGCAGCATGTCGGTCGCCTTCTCGAACTGCCAGTGGCGCGCCCGCTGCGTCAGGTCGCCGCTGACGGCCACGAGGTCTGCGTCCTGCGCGTTGATCTCCCGGACCAGCGCGTCCACGATCTCGGGATGCGCGATCCGCCCGAAGTGCACGTCCGACAGGTGCGCTATCGTCATAGTCGGTTGCGGGTTGTTGGTTCGTGGTTGCTGGTTACCGGTTGCTAGCCGAGAACGCAGCACGTCTCTTCAACCATCAACCAGTAACCATATCACCAGGAACCGTTACAGCAGCATATTCATCGGCTCCTCCAGGTAGTGGCGGAGCGAGGCGAGGAAGCGCGCGCCGACGGCGCCGTCCACGACGCGGTGGTCGCAGGAGAGCGTCACCTTCATCCGCTTGCCGGGCACCACCTCGCCGTCCTTCACCACGGCTTCATCGCGGATGGCGCCGATGGCCAGGATGCAGGCGTTGGGCGGGTTGATGATGGCCGTGAACTCCTCGATGCCGAACATGCCGAGGTTGCTCGTGGTGAAGGTCGAGCCCTCCATCTCGTCCGGCTGGAGCGTGCGGTCGCGCGCCTTCGCGGCCAGCGCCTGCGTCTCCTCGGCGATCTGGGCCAGCCCTTTCTGGTCCGCGTTGCGGATGACGGGCGTGACGAGCCCGTCGTCGATGGCGACGGCCACGCCGACGTGCACCTGCCTGTACTGGCGAATTTCGCCTTCCTGCTCCAGGTACGAGGCGTTGACCTCCGGGTGCTGCCGCAGCGCCACGGCGCAGGCCTTGGTCACCAGGTCGTTGTACGACACCTTGGCGCGGTCTTGCTGCTCGGCCAGTTCGTTGAGCTGCTTCCGGAACGCGATGGCGCGCTCCATGGCGAGGTCGATGGTGAGGTAGAAGTGCGGCGCGGTGTACTTGCTCTGCGCCAGGCGGCGGGCGATGGTCTTGCGCATCTGCGAGATGCGCTCGGTTTCGTAGAGCTGCTCCTCCTGCACGGCAGCCACCTCGGCGGGCCGCTGGTAGGCCGCCTCTTCCGCGACGGCGGGGGGCGGGGCCGCTTCTTCCTTCTCGGCGGGCGGACGTTCGATGGCGGCTTCGATGTCGCGCTTGACGATGCGCCCTTCCGGGCCGGAGCCGTCCACAGAGGCCAGCTCGATGCCGTGCTCCTCGGCCAGGCGGCGGGCCAGCGGCGAGGCTTTGATGCGCCCGTTCGTTCCGGTGCGCTCCGGCGGGGTCGGCTCGACGGTCGGCGCGCCGTCGCCGGAGGGTGCGGCGGCAGCGTCCTGCTGCGCGTCGGCTTCGGACGCAGCGGCTTCGGCTTCGTCCTCCTCGGCTTCGCCGTTGCCGCCCTGGTACTCGGCCAGCACGTCGGACGGGTCTTCGTCCGCGTCGCCCAGCACGGCGATGAGCCCGCCGATGGGCACGGCGTCGCCCTCGTCGATCACTTTCTTGAGCAGGACCCCGTCGTCATACACTTCGAGGTCCATCGTCGCCTTGTCCGTCTCGACCTGCGCGATGACGTCGCCTGCTGAGACCTCGTCACCTTCCTCGGCCAGCCACGCCACGAGGACACCTTCTTCCATGGTGTCGCTCATCTTAGGCATCTCTACCGCTATCGCCATATTTCGATTGTCGATTTTCGAGTTGGGATTTTCGATGGGTGCTGTGCGGCTGGGGCGGTGGATGCCGGACTGCTCCTGCAACCCGCAACCCGTAACCCTCAACCAGCAACCTAACTCACGTACATCACCTGTTTGCAGGCCTCGTATGCGTCGTCGGCCTGGGGCATGTAGTAGTCGATCAGGTTCTTGGCGTAGGGCGCCGGGACGTCCTTGGCCGTGATGCGGCGGATGGGCGCGTCCAGCCAGTCGAAGGCGCGCTCCTGCAACTGGAAGGCCACCTCCGAGGCGACGCTGCCGAACGGGTTGCTCTCGTCGATGACGACGCAGCGGTTGGTCTTCTTGACCGATTCGATGACCGTCTCGAAGTCGAACGGGCGGATGGTGCGCGGGTCGATGACCTCGGCACTGTAGCCGTCCTCGGCGAGGCGCTCGGCCACTTCCATCGCGATGTGGTAGCTCTTGTTGTGGGCCACGATCGTCACGTCCTCGCCTTCGCGGGCAATGCGCGCCTTCCCGATCGGGATGAGGCGCTCCGGGTCCTGCTCCACCTCACCCTTCATGCCGTACATCAGCTCACTCTCCAGAAAGACGACCGGGTCGTCGTCGCGGATGGCGCTCTTGAGCAGGCCGTAGGCGTCGTCCGGGTTCGAGATGGAGATGACCTTGAGGCCGGGAAAGTAGGAGTAGATGGCCTCGACGGACGTGTTGTGCGTGGCGGCGAGCTGCCCGGCGGCACCGTTGGGCCCGCGGAAGACGATGGGGATCTTGAACTGGCCGCCGCTCATGTAGCGGATCTTGGCCGCGTTGTTGATGAGCTGGTCGATGGCGACGAAGGAGAAGTTCCACGTCATGAACTCGATGATCGGCCGGAGCCCGTTGAGCGCCGCACCGATGCCGAGGCCCGCGAAGCCGTTCTCCGAGATCGGCGTGTCGATGACGCGCTTGGCGCCGAACTGGTCGAGCATGCCTTCGCTCACCTTGTAGGCGCCGTTGTACTCGGCCACCTCTTCGCCCATCAGAAAAATCTCGTCGTCGCGCTCCATCTCCTCGACCATGGCGGCCCGGATGGCCTCGCGCAGTTGCATCTCTGGCATATCTATAAACGGTTGCTGGTTGATTCGTTATTGGTTGTTGGTTGAATAGTAACTGGCCCAACCACGAACCAGAAACCACGAACCATCAAACCTTACGCGAGGAAGGGATAATCGTCCTGCACGTAGACGTCGTCGTAGATCGTCTCCAGGGGCGGGAAGTCGCTCTCGTCGGCGAAGTCGACGCTGTCGAGCACCTCCTGCTTCACCTCCTCGTCGATGGCGTCGAGCGCCTCGTTGTCGGACAGGTCGCGCTCGATGAGGTACTGCTTGAGGCGGATGATGGGGTCGTCGTTCTTCTTGGACTCCAGTTCCTCCTTGGTGCGATACTTGGCCGGGTCGCTCATGGAGTGGCCCCGGTAGCGGTAGGTGCGCACCTCCAGCAGCGACGGCTGGTTGTCGTGCGCCATCGCCAGGTGCTCGGAGAAGGCCTTGTAGCAGGCGAGCACGTCCATGCCGTTGACGACGGACGAGGGCATGTCGTACGGGATGGCCTGCTTGTAGAAATCCGGGTCGGCGAAGGCGCGGTGCGCCGCCGTGCCCATGGCATACTGGTTGTTCTCTACGATGAGCACCACGGGCAGATCGTAGAGGCTCGCCAGGTTGGCCGCCTCGTGGAAGGCGCCCTGCCCCACGGCGCCGTCGCCGAAGAAGGTGAGGCACGCGCCGTCGTCGCCTTTATATTTGTGGGCGAACGCGATGCCGACGCCGACGGGAATGTGCCCACCGACGATGCCGTGGCCGCCGAAGAAATTCTTCTCGGCGTCGAAGAAGTGCATCGAGCCGCCCTTGCCGCGCGAGCAGCCGTCGATGCGGCCGAAGAGCTCAGCCATGCATTCGTTGGCTGTCATGCCGAGGGCCAGGGCGATGCCGTGGTCGCGGTAGGCGGTGATGACCGAGTCCTGCCCGATGGCGAGGGCGTTGGCCGCGCCGGTGGAGACGGCCTCCTGCCCGATATATAGATGTAGAAAGCCCGCGATCTTCTGCTTGCCGTACATCTGCGCAGCGCGTTCCTCGAAGCGGCGCTGGAGCAGCATATTGCGGTACATCGCCAGGAGCTGATCGTCCTCCAGGCCGAGCTCGTCGTGGTCGTAGTCGCCCGCCTCGTACGAGGTGAACGAGAACGAGAGCTCCGTCGCGTCGGACGTGGGCATGTCGAGCGTCTGACCGTCGCCCTCGGCGCCCGCAGCCTCCGTGCCGTTGGCCTGAGCGGTTGCTTCTGCCTCGTTCTCTTTATCGGTCTTGTTCGCCATATCGTGCTATGCGTGGGTGAGTCGTCAGGGCGGTGGAGTGGGACAGGTGGACCGCACGATGCCGCGGGGCACCGCGTCGATGGGCACTTTCGTCGGAGAAAGGCAGAGATACGGGCCTGCGGTCCGCCTCGTTGTATTCGAACGGCGGGCTCCGGTTTCGCGCCGCGCGAAGGCTCGCGGGCGAAGAACCTGTTATGAAACCACCCGGCGCGCACCGGATGCATCACGCACTACGCCTCGTCCTCGGGCGGCATCTTCGGGAACAGATCGACGATGGTGCGCCCGTACGGACGACTCGTCTCCAGGTGGGGATGCTCGTCGAAGAAGATGCGGGTGTCGTGCTCTAGGACGAAGATGCCGTGCGGCTTGAGGTGCGGGAGGGCGAGGTCGGGGAGCTCCGCCATGGCCTCCAGTCCGTACGGCGGGTCGGCGAAGATGACGTCGAACGGCGGTCCGTTGTAGCGCTTCAGGTAGCGGACGGCGTCGGACCGCAGGAACCAGCACTGGTCGGCCACCTCCAGCGCCTCGGCGTTCTCGCGGGCGTACTTGAGTACGTGGCCTTTCTGCTCCACGAACGTGACCGACGCCGCGCCCCGGCTGATGGCCTCCAGCCCCAGCGCGCCCGTTCCGGCGAAGAGGTCCAGAATCTCGGCCTCGTGCAGCGACAGGCGGCTCTCCAGCAGATTGAAGATGGCCTCGCGCGTGCGGTCGGTGGTGGGGCGCGTCGCGTGGCCCTTGGGCGCACGCAGAGGGCGCCGTTGCAGTCGTCCACCGATGATGCGCATGAGCGAAAGGGTCCTGGTGGGTTCGAGAGCAGGCGCGGGCCGGGATAGCCGTCGGCGGGTTAGAGGGCGGCGCCGATGCAGGGCGTCATGGTGGTGGCGTCCACGCGGAGGTCCACCGCGTCGGCATCGACGTGGATCAGCAGCGTGGGCCGCATCGGCTCGGCGGGC
>JAAAOL010000074.1 GCA_009908885.1 Bacteroidota bacterium
GGACTGGCCGTGGGCTACTGGGAAGACCAGGACGAGATCAAGAACCAGTGGGAGGTGGACCGCCGCTTCACGCCGTCCATGGACGAATCTCTCGTCGAGAAGCTGCGTGCCGGCTGGGGCAAGGCGCTCGACCGGGCCATGGCGTGGGAAGAGCCGGAAGGAGAGAAGGCCGCCACGGCATGACGCGGCCTGCCGCCCTCGCACGCACATTCCTCTTAACATAACGGAGTGCACATTATGAACCGCGACGACATGCTCGCGCACGTTCAGGACGAAGCGTCCTGGGATTTCATCATCGTCGGCGGTGGGGCCACCGGGCTTGGCGTGGCGGTCGACGCCGCTTCGCGGGGCTACAAGACGCTGCTCCTGGAGATGTCCGACTTCGCCAAGGCCACCTCCAGCCGCAGCACGAAGCTCGTGCACGGGGGCGTACGCTACCTGCAGCAGGGCAACATCTCGCTCGTGCTGGAGGCGCTGAAGGAACGCGGGCTGCTTCGGCAGAACGCGCCGCACCTCGTCAAAGACCTGTCGTTCGTCGTGCCCAACTACGACTGGTGGGAGGGGCCCTACTACGGCATCGGCATGAAACTCTACGACCTGCTCGCCGGGAAGTATGGGTTCGGCCGATCCAAGAACCTGTCCCGTGAGGAGACGCTCACCCGCATCCCCACGGTCAACCCGGACGGACTCGTGGGGGGCGTCATCTACCACGACGGGCAGTTCGACGACGCCCGCCTGGCCGTCAACATGGCCCAGACCGCCGTCGAGCAGGGGGCGACCCTCATCAACTACATGAAGGTCAACGCGCTCACCAAGCGTGACGGAGAGGTCCGGGGCGTCATCGCGCACGACCTGGAGAACGACAAGGAGTACGAGATCGACGCTCGCGTCGTCATCAACGCGGCGGGCATCTTCTCGGACGACATCCGGCAGATGGACAACCCGGACGCCCCCGGGCGCATGCAGCCCAGCCAGGGCATCCACATCGTGCTGGATCGCTCCTACCTGCCCGGCGACAGCGCTATCATGGTGCCCAAGACCGACGACGGGCGCGTACTCTTCGCCGTGCCGTGGCACGATGTCATCATCGTGGGCACGACGGACACGCCGATCGACGGGCCGAGCCTGGAGCCCAAGCCGCTGGACGAGGAGATCGACTTCGTGCTGGAGCACACGCAGCGCTATCTGCGGAGCAACCCCACGCGCGACGACCTGCTCAGCGTCTTCGCCGGCATCCGGCCGCTCGTCAGCGAAAGCGACACGGGCGACACGTCCAAGATCTCCCGCGAGCACCAGATCAGCATCTCGCCCTCGGGCCTGCTGACGATCGCGGGCGGCAAGTGGACTACGTACCGCAACATGGCGGAAGACACCGTCGACCAGGCGATCCTGCTCTCCGGCCTGGACGAAGAGCCGTGCGTCACCAAGACCCTCCAGCTCCACGGCTATCACCAGCACGCGGAGGAGTTCGGCGATCTGGCCCTCTACGGCTCGGACGCCCCGGCCCTGCGCGAACTGATGCACGAGGACGATAGCTACACTGAGAAGCTGCACGACGACCATCCGGTCAAGGCCGGTCAGGTGGTCTGGGCGGTGCGCCACGAGATGGCCCGGACGGTGGACGACTTCCTGTCGCGCCGCACCCGGGTGCTCCTGCTCGACGCGCGCGCCAGCATGGAGATGGCACCGAAGGTGGCCGAGATCATGGCCGACGAGCTAGGCCACGACGAGGCCTGGCAAAAGGCACAGGTACAGGAGTACCGCGACCTCGCCCAGGGCTACCTCGCCTGATTCGCATTCCGTGGTGCGTTTCGAACCGACATCCCCTCGCAGCGCACCGCTTTCACCCGACGCAGCGCCCGCGCGGGCGGACGGCTCGACCGGCGCCTCGCCCGCGCTCCCGGCGCCCCATCGTTGTTAGACGAAAAGCAACCACGGCCATGAAGATATCAACGCTACGTATTCTCGTGCTGAGCCTCATCGTGGGGTTCGGCCTCAGCCAGACCGCCACGGCGCAGAGCAGTCTCGCGCCCGACATCGACTTCGGCGTGCGCGCCATGCAGGGCGCCCAGTTCATCCAGACGGATGGGGAGGGCCCGGCCAGTGAAGCGGCCCCGGGCTTCCAGCGCTTCCGCTATAACCTGGAGGTCAACGCCGCCTTCGGCGACCGCATCAACGTGTTCGTCGACCTCGGCCACGAGCCGAACGACTTCGGCACGGGCGGCAACAGCTTCGCCCCGGCCGTCGACTTCGCCGCGGTGGACCTGATGCTGAACGATCAGTTCACCTTCCGCTTCGGCACGCCGGTGACGACGCTCTTCCAGTTCCGGGGCTACTCGGACGGCGCCGCCACGCAGGGCAACCCGATGATCGGCAACTCGCCCGCCGACTTCGTGACGGCGGAGACGGGCGTGCAGCTCCTCGGCACGACGGAGCAGTTCTCGTTCGACATCCTGGTGACCTCGCCCACGTTCTTCGAAGACTTCACGCCCGGCAGCGGCCCGACGGTCATCGTCAAGGGCAAGCTCCAGCCGACCGAGCAGTTCGGCATCGGTGCTGCCATCGGGCGCGTCTTTAGCAGTGGCGCCGTCGATGACTACTACGACGGGGAGCAGTCCTTCGGCCAGATCGGTGAGGCCGCGGGCAACTGGCTCGGCGGCGACGGTGAGAACTACACGCTCGCCGGACTCGGCCAGCCGAACCGCTACACCCACGCGCGCCTGCTGCCGGGCTTCGAGGCCACGATGCTGCAGGTGGACGCGGGCATCAACGCCGCCCCGATCACGGCGGACCTGTGGGCGGGCTACGGCTTCGAGCCGAACAGCTTCGCCACCTCACGCGATGGCACGCCCATTCCGCAGGGCGGTGCGCTCACCGAAGAAGACAGCCAGATGCTCTGGTTCGGCGGCACGCTCAAGTTCGACGTCAACGAGCAGTTCTACCTGGCCGGGCGCGGCACCTTCGTGCAGAACGCCTCCGACTGGGCCGAGGACGACACCAACCTCCTGCGCATCCAGGCGGGCCTGGGCTATTCGTTCCTCGATTACGCACTCTTCAAGCTGGAGTACGTGATGCAGACGGAAGAGGCCAACTCCCCCGGTCAGGTCGGTGACGACTGGCAGGGCGTTTCCGCTGAGCTATCCATCGGCATATAGTAATGCGCTGCATCTACGGGGCTCGGGCGGTACGTCCCGCCCGGGCCTCTCATCGAAATAGACCCGAAGCGTCCTCCGCTCGTGCGGACGACGTCCCCCGCTCCCCCTATCCACCAACCTCACCCGAGCTATGGAAGCTCTAGCAGACATTAACTGGTTCTACCTGCTCCTTTCCGCTTTCGCGGGCGGAGCCTTCGGCGCCGCCGTCGGCGCGCTACCCGCCTTTATCTTCACCGGCGTCATGGTCGTCGCCGGAGAAGCCGCCAAGGCGGCCCTGCCGGAAGCGGCGGCCATCACCGGCTCCATTGCCTTCGGCTCGTTCTTCGGCCCGCACATTTCGTTTGCGGGTGGCGCCGCGGCTGCGGCCTACGCAGCCAAGAAAGGCTACATGGATACCGGCTTCGCCTTCCACGAGGCGAAGAACATCACCTACGCCTTTGGCACCAAGGTCGACGTGCTAGTCGTTGGCGGCCTCTTCGGCCTCCTGGGCGCTATCATCACGTCGATCTCCGCGAGCTTTAGCCTGCCCTGGGACCCCATCGCCATGGGCGTGGTGCTCTCGGCGCTGTTCCATCGCCTCTTCATGGGCTACAAGCTCATCGGCTCGTCCGATCACGGACTGCTGGACATGACGCCCATCGAGCGGGAGGAGAAGCGGACGATCACCACGGGAACGGTCTACGACCACGTGAAGGAGGCGACCGAACGCCTCGCCGTGGAGCCGTGGCTGCCGCACCAGTACAAGTGGAGCGGTGTCGCCTTCCTCGGGCTGGTCGCGGGTCTGCTGGGCGCCTACACCGCCATCGAGACGGGCAGCCCGTTTCTCGCCTTCGGTATCAGCGCCGCGAGCCTGCTCTTCCTGAACCTGGGCGTCGAGAAGTTCCCGGTGACGCACCACATCACCCTGCCCGCGAGCACCATCGCGCTGGCCGTCATGGCGACCGAAGGCGGCGCGCTCTCGGGCCTCTCCGGCAGCGGAGCCATCGTCGTCGGCGGCCTCTTCGGCCTCGTCTGCGCGCTCTTCGGCGAGCTGTTCCAGCGGATCTTCTACGCCCACGGCGACACGCACTGGGATCCGCCCGCCGCCGCTATCGTGTTCGGCACCTTCGTGATCGCCCTGATGTACTTCGCGGGCATCCTGGGCACAGGCGTCTGGATCCCGGGCACCACCGGCTGATCTGCGCCTGCGCGTAGACCGTCATCATGAAGACGGGGCTTTCGCCCGCCAGGGACGCATCGCCCCGGTCGACCATCCACGCGGGGGGCGTCCCTGGACGCCTCCCGCACGTCGTTGCAATCACCTTGCACTGAACGGAGCATAGCACCATGAAGAAACTCATCAACGATCCCGATGCCGTCGTCCGCGAGTCCGTCGAGGGCTTCGGCATGGCGCATCCCGACCTTGTCACCGTCCATCACGATCCGACCTACATCGTCCGCGCCGACGGGGCCCAGGAGGGCAAAGTGGGCGTCATCTCCGGGGGCGGCAGCGGCCACGAGCCGATGCACGGCGGCTTCGTCGGGCGCGGCATGCTGGACGCGGCCTGCCCGGGCGAGGTCTTCACCAGCCCCACGCCGGATCAGATGCTGGCCGCCACTGAGGCCGTCGACGGCGGGGCGGGCGTGCTGCACATCGTCAAGAACTACACGGGCGATGTGATGAACTTCGAGATGGCCGCCGAGATGGCCGAGAACGACGACGTGGAGGTGCAGAGCGTCGTAATCGACGACGACGTGGCCGTGCAGGACAGCCTCTACACCGCCGGACGGCGCGGCGTGGGCGGCACCGTGCTGGCGGAGAAGATCTGCGGCGCGGCAGCTGACGCCGGGCACTCGCTGGACGAGGTGGCCGACCTGTGCCGCCAGGTCAACGACAACGTCCGCAGCATGGGCATGGCGCTGACCTCGTGCGTGACGCCGTCCTCCGGCGAGCCGACGTTCGACCTGGATGAGGACGAAATGGAAATCGGCATCGGCATCCACGGCGAGCCGGGCCGCGAGCGCAAGTCGATCCGCCCGGTCGACGAGGTCGTCGAGATGCTGATGGAGCCCGTCCTCGACGATCTCGGGACGAAAGAGGGCGACCGCATCCTGCTGTTCGTCAACAGCATGGGCGGCACCCCGCTCATCGAACTCTACATCGCGTACCGCAAGGCGCACGAGATCGCCGAGCAGCACGGCCTGACGGTCGCCCGTAACCTGGTGGGGCCGTACATTACGAGCCTGGAGATGGCGGGCATGTCCGTCACCGTCCTCCGGCTGACCGATCAGATGATCGACCTGTGGGACGCACCCGTTCACACCCCGGCGCTGCGCTGGGGCGTGTGACCTCTCCATGCGTTCCGTCCGTGCCTCGTTCCAGTATCTCTCTGCTGCCTGTTCGCGTGCGATCAACAACGCAGGGTGGCGGAGTATGCGCCGCATCCCTCGGTAGATCGCGTGGTCGACAAATCGCACGGAACGTCCACCTGCGACCTTCCAACCGTTCAACCTGAAACCGTCTATGTCTCGTACGCTCGATGACGTGCTGGCCTGGCTTCGCGCCTACGCCGACAAGATCGCCGAGGAAAAGCAATACCT
>JAAAOL010000069.1 GCA_009908885.1 Bacteroidota bacterium
CAGGTCGGTGCCTTCCACGGCGAGGTCGGTGATGGGCACGACGGGCAGGTTGCGCTGGAACGGTTGCCACGACGCGCCGTCGTCGAACGAGACGTAGATGCCGCTCTCGGTGCCCGCGTAGAGCAGCCCCTCGCGGTTCGGGTCGGCGCGGATGACGCGGGTGAAGTGCTCCGGGTCGATGCCGTCGGTGATCTTGGTCCACGTCTCGCCGTAGTCGGTCGTCTTGTAGAGGTAGGGCTGGAAGTCGTCCCACTTGTACATGGTGGCCGCCACGTACAGGCCGCCCGGCGCGGTCGGGTGCGGCTCGATGCTGTTGATCTGGATGTACTCCGGCATCATCGATTCCGGCGGCGTCACGTCGGTCCAGGTGTCGCCGCCGTCGCGCGTGAGGTGAAGCAGCCCGTCGTCCGAGCCCGCCCAGATCACGCCCTGCTCGTGCGGGCTCTCGGCGAGGGCGAAGATGGTGCCGTAGTACTCGACGCTCGTGTTGTCCTTCGTAATCGGCCCGCCGGACGAGCCCATCATGGTCGTGTCGGCGCGCGTGAGGTCCGGGCTGATGGGCGTCCAGCTCTCGCCTTCGTCGCGCGTCACGAAGAGGCGGTTCGCCGCCGCGTAGAGCGGATAGTCGTCGATTGCGGGGTCTTTGTACTGCGAGAAGAGGACCGGAAAATTCCACTGGAAGCGGTACTTGAGGTCCTTGGCGGCGTGGCCCATCGGGTTGCGCGGCCACACGTTGACGAAGCGCCGCTCGCCCGTGGCGTGGTTGACACGTTCCAGATAGCCACCGTAGCAGCCGCCGTAGACGACGTCCGGATTTTCGGGATGGGGCGCCATCCAGCCGCACTCGCAGCCCGCCGACGGCTCCCAGTCGCGCTCGCCGATGCCGTAGCCCTCCGTGCGGTGCAAGATGCGGACGGTCGAGTTGTCCTGCTGCCCGCCGTAGATGCGGTACGGGAAGTGGGTGTCGGTCGCCACGCGGTAGAACTGGGCCGTGGGCTGGTTGTGGTAGGTCGACCAGTTCTCGCCGCCGTCAAACGTCACCTGCGCCCCGCCGTCGTCGCCGATGACCATGCGCGCGGGGTCGTCCGGGTCGATCCACAGGTCGTGGTGGTCGCCGTGCGGCGTGCCGATGCGCTCGTAGGTGACGCCGCCGTCCTTCGACTTCCAGAAGCCGACGTTGAGCACGTAGACCACGTCCTCGTCCTGCGTGTCGGCGTAGATGCGGGTGTAGTACCAGGCCCGCTGCCGCAGATTGCGGTCGCTGTTGATGCGCCGCCACGTCTGGCCGCCGTCCTCACTGCGGAAGACGCCGCCGTCCTCGGCCTCCACGATGGCCCACACGCGATCCGGGTCGGCGGGCGAGACCGTCACGCCGATGATGCCGAGCGTGCCCTGCGGCAGGCCGTTGTCGCGGCCCGTCAGTTCGGTCCACGTGTCACCGCCGTCGGTGCTCTTCCACAGACTCGATCCTTCGCCGCCGGACGCCAGGCTGTACGGCGTGCGGCGGACGCGCCAGAAGGTGGCGTACAGGATGCGCGGGTTGGTCGGGTCCATGAGGAGGTCCACCGCACCCGCGTTCTCGTTGACGAAGTGGATCTGCTCCCAGGATTCGCCGCCGTCGGTGCTGCGGTAGATGCCGCGCTGCTCGTTCGGCCCAAAGAGGTGGCCCAGCACGGCGGCGTAGACGAGGTCCGGGTTCTTCGGGTGGATGCGGACCCGCGGGATGTGGCGGCTGTCGGTCAGGCCGATCTGCGTCCACGTCTTGCCCGCATCGACGGACTTCCACATGCCGTAGCCATGGCTCACGTTGCCGCGCACCGTCTTCTCGCCGCCGCCCACGTAGATCACGTTCGGATCCCACTCGGACACGGCCACCGCGCCGATGCTGCCGCCGAAGTAGCCGTCCGAGATGTTGCCCCACGTCTGGCCGCCGTCGGTCGTCTTCCAGACGCCGCCGCCCGTCCCGCCGAAGTAGTACGTCATCGGCTGGCCGGGTACGCCGGTCACCGCCGCGGAGCGCCCGCCCCGGTACGGTCCGAGGGGACGGTATTCCAGCGCGTTGAAGAAGGTGGTGTCGTACTGGACCGTCGCGGAGGTGCGCTGGGCCGGCGCCTCCTGCACGGCGATGAGTCCGACGGCAACAACGAAAAGCAGCGTCGCCAGGACGCCGCGGCGTGGGGTGGAGCGGAGCATACCGATGGGTGGACAGCGGTGGACGAAACGGATGGGAACGATATAGTACGGCACGGACGCCGCAATATCACCCGTGCCCGTGTCCGATCGGCACCGCCGCGCCGCTCCGAATCAGGGCTGCCGCGCCCCGATGCCCGTCGGATTCGTACCGACTTCGAGGACCTTGGCGATGGCGTTCGTCTCCGTGTCGATCACGACGACGGTGCCCGCCTCGGGGTTGTCGCCCTGCGGCGTGTAGGTGCCGTCCTGGTTGTTGTTGGAGATGTAGACGTACCGCCCGTCAGGCCGGACCGCGCTGCCGTGCGGCTCGGCGAGGCCCACCCCCGTGATGGTGGCGACGACTTCGCGCGCGGCCACGTCGATGACGGACACCGAGTCGTCCTCCTTGTTGCCCACGTAGAGGCGCGCGCCATCGGGCGTGACGACCGGGTGCCACGGCTGCCGCCCCACGGGAATCGTAGCGACGGGCGACGGGGCGGCCGGGTCGCTCACGTCGAACACGGTCATCTGCCGGGTGAGCTGGCCCGAGACGAGCAGTTCGGCCCGGTCCGGCACGGCGGCGAACTGGACGAAGACCTCCGTCGGCCCGTCGAGGCGGGTGACCGTGACGTCCTCGGTGTCCAGATCCACCGTCATCACCCGGTTCTCGGCCAGGCTCGCCGTGTGCACGTAGGCGCCGGCCGGGTCGACGGTGAGGGCATGGGGGCGTGGGAAGACGACGGGCACCTCGGTCACCGTCATGTCCGAGCGGCGGATGAGGCCGAGAGACGACGGCGGATTCACGGCGGACATGGAGCGCCCCGCGACGAGCAGGTCGCGCGTGGGGTGGACCGCCAGCATGCCCGGCGTCTCGATAGCGGCAGTGCCGAGCAGTTCGTGCGCCCGGCTGAACTTGGCGACGGCGTCGTCGCCGATGAGTGATACGTACCAGGCCGAGCCGTCCGGCTCGACGGCGACGTGGTGCGGCTTGGCATTCTCGCTGAAGCCGTAATCGGTCAGGGCGACGGTCTCGACGAGCGTGTTCGTCGTCATGTCGATGACGGCGACCGTCGCCGCGCCCTGGTTGGCCACGTAGAGCCGGTCCCCCTGCGGAGCGTCCACGACGGGGGTGTCGTCGCCCGCGAAGTCGCACCCGGCGAGGGCACCGACGGCGATGAAAAGCAGGATGATACTCAAACCATCGAGGCGGCGCATGATCTCGGGACGACGATGTTGACGGATGATGGCGAAACTACCAGGTTCTCGGCTTTGCTTACCGAACCGCCTGCCGGATGATTCTATCGAACCGTCCAAAACGCACGGACCTCTCTCCGAGCCGGTAGAGGACTTATGCCAGATCGCCCCTTCTCCGATACTACTTTTTAGACCACTTGCTCACTGACACGCCGCTTCCCCATTACACAGGCTGCCTATCATGCGTAATTCCTCCGCGATAGTACCGGGCTCCTTCCGCTCTACAGTCCTGCCGCCCCTGCTGCTGCTTTTCACGCTGCTTCTGCTTCTGTCTCCACACGAGGGCGCGGCGCAGACGGGGATCAGTTCCATCGCATCCGACAACATCTCGACGACCACCAGTTCCCTCACGGAAGTCACCGCCGTGGGAACCTTCGGCGGCGGCCCCTACACCATCAACTTTGGTCAGGGCAACAACCGGCGGATCCTCTCCTTCGACGTCAGCGCCACGACCTATTCGGTCCAGTTTCTGGCCGACCGGATCGAACTCCGGCGGGTCGACAATACTGCGGTCGACTATCCGCGCCAGCTCGCATGGTACGAGCGGTCGGATCCCGACGGCGACAACGGCGACGACGTGATCGACCTCGCTCCGTCGGAAATCGCGTATACACGCGGATCCGCTTCAGATCCTTCGACCATGCAGCAGATCCTGCTCAACCGCACCATCGACCGAGGGACGGACAACGTATTCGTCAACGACGGCGGCGTCACCAATCCGAATAACATCGAGCGGATCGATTTTATCTTCGACAATGGGATCGGCGTGGCCTCGGGCGATGATCCGGCCACTGCGGGCTTCCTCGTGGGCGACCGGGGCGGCAACGACGACTTCGGGATCGCGGCCATTACGGCGCTCGACGGCAACGGCGATCCCTCGGCGTATGGATCTCTCGTGAGCGTCTCTTCGCAATGGGGCTGCACCACCCTGGGCTTCACGACCGTCGTGCTGCGCGACGACGGGGGCGACTCGGAGTATCATCCCTCCGCCGAAGTCACCGGCCAGGACATCTGTGGCGTGTACGTCTCCCTCCAGGACCTCGGCGTCTTGGCGGGCGAGACCTTCTTTGGCTATTCTCTCTTCGGCGGGGACGTCAACACGACCGACCACACGCTGACGGACCCGAGCACCTTTCCAACCAGCACGTCCAACTCGGATGGCGGCCTGGACCTCATCGCGGGCGGGGATATCTTCTCGTCCGGCACCACGGTGCTGCCGGTCGAGCTCGTGCGCTTCGATGCCGTCGCAGAGGGGACTGCGGCGGTGCTGCGCTGGGCGACGGCCTCGGAGACCAACAACGCAGGCTTCGAAGTGCAACAGCAGGCGGTGCGTGCCGCGACGCCGCCGACCGCGTGGCAGGTGCTGGACTGGGTCGAGGGCCACGGCACGACCGCCGAGGCGCAGACGTATCGCTACCGGGCGGAGCACCTCTCCCCCGGCACGCACCGCTTCCGGCTCCGGCAGATCGACTACGACGGGACGTTCGAGTTCTCCCCGACGATCGAGGTGACCGTGGCGGTTCCCGATGCCTATGTGGTGGCGCCCGCCCATCCGAACCCGGCCTCTACCACGACGACGCTATCGGTCGGCGTGCAGCAGACACAGTCCGTACGCGTCGAGCTGTTCAACGCGCTCGGTCAACGCACCGACGTGCTGGCGCAGGAGGTGATCTCAGCAGGGCAGGTGCAGCCCCTCTCGGTCGACGTCGAGCATCTTCCCGCCGGGACGTACTTTGTCCGCATCACCGGCGACGGGTTCCAGACCACACAGCCCCTCGTCATCACTCGGTAAGCCACTCGCCTACGTCACCGCTCACCAGCACACCGCCATGCACGTCCCGCAAGAACGCTACGACGCCATCGCCCGCGAGATCGCCAGCGACGACAGCCCCGTGGGCATCGACGCCAAGAAGACGCACATCGTCATCATCCACCTGCTGGAAGACCTCCAGCGGCGGCTCGACCGCATCGAGGCGCACCTCGGGCTGACCAACGATGCCGAACGGTAGTGCTATGTGGATCAATGAAAGAATGTTAGCACGTCGGTGCGATTGGCCTCAGTCCTACCGTCGAGGTCTCTCCCTTCTGGAAGGGAGAACAAGAGGGATGTATCTCTCCGGCAAGGGCGCGCGGGCTGTGAGCGGACATCCTCTCTGGCTCTCCTTCGTGGAAGGAGAGGATGCAAGCGACACCGTGACGGACTTTGCGCAAACGTTCTTATCCGTCTCCACTTAGCGCCCGGCCGGCGTCAGCGCGTACGTGGCCTCGACGTCGAGGCCGAC
>JAAAOL010000165.1 GCA_009908885.1 Bacteroidota bacterium
GAAGAGGCGCGGGCGTGCGACGGTTCTTGCATCGCGTCGGGTTCTCGTATTCAAGCTCGGTTCTCCTGCCAGGTGGGTCAACGGGATCGCCGGAGGACTCTACGTCAGTAATCCATCGGAATCCACGTTTGCACGCCGCGCTGGCGAACGGCCATTCGACATCTTCTCCGCCGACTGGCAAACGGGGCGGTTTTGGACCACACTCCGCTGTCTTCGAATGGCGTCGCCGGGCACATCACTACCGGCACAGAGGTACGGAACGTGAAGAAAATCCTAGTGGCGACGATCTGCATGCTCCTTGCAGGCTGTGCCGGGCGTCAGGTAACGACGGTCCAGCCCCTGAGCGAATCCGCCGATGCGCCCTATGCGAACGTGCTGGTCGTCTCGCTGTTCGATTCGTTCGACCGGCGTCGCATTCTCGAGAGGGCGATAGTCAAGGAACTCGGCGAGCGAGGTGTTCGCGCCGTTGCGAGCACGTCACGGATGAACACGCGCACCCCGCTGAATCGCGATACTTTCGTGGCGATGGTCGACGAACTGGGTTCGGATGCCGTACTGGTCACGCAGCTGGTCGACGTCGAGACCGAAGGCAAGGTGAAGACGAGGCGCCCCGATGCGACCTACAACTTCGGGCCGACACGCTACTACAACGTTTGGACGGTCGAACTGACCGAGTACCGGGAACCGCCGACCATCGCGACGAAGAGCGCCGTGGTGCTGGCCAGCCGGGTCTATTCGGCCGAAACGAAAGCGCCGGTGTGGGCCATCGAGTCGAAGCTCACCGTCAGGAAGAACCTCGACGACCCCATGGATTACTCGCTGATCACCGACGAGGCGACGTCAATCGTCGGGCGCCTCGCGCGCGACGGGCTACTGGCGCAGTAGCCCGCGTATCGAAGTGGTCATAGTCCGGGCGACGGGCACGACGGACCGCACCACCGCCATTGTTGCCAGCGACCCCGGGGCCGATTGCGGTTGCAGAGATCTGCGTCTCGCCTGATCTCGGGGAGCATATCGGAGAAACGCGGGGCCGGGTAAGCGATCTCGAGGTGATTCGAGGGCAACAGCGCTTCCTCGTCATAGCACCGGCGCGGCAAGACGGGAAAGCGCGACGCCGAGGCGCCAGTACAGCGGCTTCTCGTCGATGCTCGAAGGGTCGATCATCACCGAGTTTGCGAAATCCCGTTCGAACATCTGCTCCATCCGTGCCGCGAACTCCGGCTCGGCGACCGCTGCCGTCACCTCGAAATTCAGCCGGAAGGAACGGTTGTCGAAATTGGCGGTACCGACGGTGGCGAAGTCGTCGTCGACGAGCATGACCTTCTGGTGGAGAAAACCGGGCGAGTAGGCATAGAACCTGATGCCCGTGTCGCGCAGTTGCCGGATGTAGTGGAACGCGGCGAGATGGACGGGCAGGCTGTCGGGTTTCTGGGTCGTAATGACGCGCACGTCGACGCCGCGCAGGGCCGCGAGATACAGCGCCTTCATGACGGCTTCGTCGGGGACGAAATACGGCGCGGAGATCCAGATACGCTCACGTGCCGAATGCAGCGCGGTGGTGAACATGAGTCCGGCGGCCTCGAGTCGCCGGCTGGGCGACGACGGCAGGATCATCACGGGCGTATCGGCGTCTTCCGCCGGTGTCGGGCGCCAGTTGAGGGCCGGGATGTCCCGCGTAGCCCAGTACCAGTCTCCCAGTACTACCGCCTGCAGTTGAATCGCCGCCGGCCCGTCGATCCTGAGGTGGGTGTCGCGCCACGGACTGAACTCGGGGTCCCGGCCCAGGTACTCGTCGCCCACGTTGTGGCCGCCGACCCAGCTCGACTTGCCGTCGACCACGACGATCTTGCGGTGGTTACGGAAATTGAGCTGGAACCGGTTCCTCCATCCGCGGTTCGGACGGAAGGACGAGACCTCTACGCCAGCATCCTGCAGATCGGTGACGTAGTCCGCCGGCAGTCCGTGGCTGCCGATTTCGTCGTAGAGGACGAAGACGCGGACGCCGGACCGTGCCCGTTCGATAAGCGCGTCCCTGACCTGTCGCCCCAGCTCATCGTCGTGGATCATGTAGAACTGGAACAGCACGTAATCCTGCGCTCCGGCGATGCCGGCCAGGATGCTGTCGAAGGTGGCTTCCCCGTCGATCAGAAGTTCGGTTCGGTTACGCCCGACGAGATCGAACCCGGCCAGTGCCTTCAGTGCGTTGTAGGCGCCGGGCCTGTCCGGCAACGGCGTGGCCCACGGCTCGAGTTCCGCGCGAATCTCGCCGAGCAGGTCGTCGATATCGTCCCGACGCGCCTCGTAGGCGTCGATGGTGCCCTGGAACTCGCTGCGGCCGAAAACCAGATAGGCGGGAACCGCCACGAACGGCATGGCGGCAAGAGATACCGACCACGCAATCGCGCCCTGGGCCGTGCGCACCGTCAATGCCGCATGACCCGCGCAGATGAAACCGGCCAGATAGAACAAGATCGTGATCAGGGCCAGCATACTCCTCCCGAAACGGCGTTTCGGTCGCGCCGGGGTCGTAGTCTCGCTACTCATCACCCCTGCCTCGCAATGCGGTCGGGCGTCAGCAGGAGGGAATCGGAGCGGGTGAAGGGAATCGAACCCTCATTCTCAGCTTGGGAAGCTGATGTTCTACCATTGAACTACACCCGCGGGCCCGGCAATGCCAGCGCAGTTTACCGCCAAGAAGCATCGCCGGTCACCATCCCGGCGTGCACGGAACGACTCGATTGCCACCCCCGAACAGGCACGTCGAAAGCAATGCCGAGACATGAGCACCAAGCCCGTTAGACCGACTGGTTAAACTTTTGGGCGCCCCGTATACTGCCGCCGGAGGGCGCGAGCCGCGCATCCGCACGTAACGTCTACCTCAAGCAGAAGAATCACAAACCTCACGGGGGATACAACGATGAAGAGAGCAACGATACTGACCGGGCTGGCCGCGTTCATGGCCCTCGGCCTGCCGCATCACGGCATGGCCGACGATCACGAGGCGCCCGGCCCACTGACGGAGGTCTGGTACATCGTGCCGAAACAGGGGATGGAGGCACAGTTCGAGGGCGCGGTGAAAGAGCACCACAAGTTCCGCGTCGATTCGGGCGAAACCCAGGAATGGAGCATCTACGTCCCGGTGATCGGCCACAACATGGCCATCTACCAGTTCCGCTCCTGCTGCCACACGTTCGCGGATCTGGACACCTACCAGGCCGAGGCAATGGAGAAGGGTCTCGGCGCGCACTGGAACGAGAACGTGCACCAGTACGTCGACCACTATCATCGCTATCTCGAGCGTAACGACTGGGAACACAGCCACATGCCGGAGGACGGCGGGCCGTACAAGTACTACGGCGTCACCAGCCGCGTCTGGAAGCAGGGCGCAGGACCGGGTCCCAACGAGGCGCGCAAGCAGTTCAGCAAGATCGCGAAAGAAGAGGGGTGGGCCGACGACGATCACCAGTGGCTATGGCTCTCGCGTATCGGCGGCAAGCCCATCATGATGCTCGTCAGCCCCATGGAGAACTTCGCGGACATGGCGCCTTCCGATCCCTCGTTCTACGATTTCCTGAGCGAGAAGCTCGGTTCCGAGGCGGCGGCCGACGCGCTCTTCGAGGAATTCGACTCCGGGTTCGAGAGTTCCGACTATACCGTCTGGACGGAGCGCGAGGACCTGACGGCCGCGGACGACGACTGACGGCCTGAGCCGGCGATATCACCACCGTAATCCCGCGATCGGCCGACTGCGCCGGTCGCGGGATCCGGTTCTGGGCGCGCTACCTAGTCGACGACGGTGAGCTCTTCGAGCAGGTGCTCGGCATCGTACACCTTGTCGAGCGCCTCCAGCATGATGGCCGTGTCCACGGCCACGCTCCGATTGAGGCTCGGGTCGAACCAGTATTCACCGGCGATGGAGTGGATGTTGCCGTCAAAGGCCACGCCCACCAGCGCGCCGTCCGCGGCAATGACGGGGCTGCCCGAGTTACCGCCGGTGGTATCGGCCGTGCTGACGAAATTGAACGGGGTGCCGGGGTCGAGCGCCTCGCGCACCGACTGCCAGCTCTCCGGCACCAGGAACGGCCGCTGGCCGGTCGCGCGTTCGAACAGGCGTCGGGTCTCCGTGAAGGGCTCCACGTATTCCCCCTTCTCCTCCCAGCCCTCCACCGCACCATAGCTCACGCGCAGCGTGAAAGTGGCGTCGGGATAGATCCCGGTGCCGTAGATCGCGAAGCGGGCGTCGGCGATCATCTCGCGCCCGCGGGCCAGCGGCGCCTCCACCCGTTCCTCGTAGGCCTCCCGCAGCTCGCGCGCGGACGGCTCGATGGCCAGGGCGAGCCGGATCATGGGGTCGTCGCTCGACTTGACGGCCTCCACACCCCCCTCCCAGAGGTCGCGGCGATACTCCGCCTCGTCCAGGCGGCTGTTCTCGACAAGGTAGGCGGACAGCGCATCGGGTGATTCGTTGCCGAGGATCGTCTTGACGTAGGCGCTGTCCGGCCCGAGCCATTCGCGCAACTTGGCCAGCGAGAAGGCGAGCCGCAGCTCGTCGTAGGGTTTGCTGATCGGCCGGTCTGCAAGGAGCCGCTGCTCCAGCTGGGGCAGCGCGGCGTCGGTGTAGGCGCGGATGCGCTCCTCGTTGGGCTTCTCCCGCTCCACGGTGCCGCGGACGATACTGCGGGCGTAGCCGAACAGATCCCCCAGAAGCCCCGCCCGGTTCTCGATGAACAGGTGCTCCTCGTACAGGTTTCGGCGTGCCGCGACGGCATCGTCGATGAGCTCCCAGGCCTCACCCCAGGCCGCCTCGTAGTCCGGGTTGGCCGCCACGGCCTCCCTGAGCTTGCGTTCGCCGGCCGCCTTCTCCGCCATCATCTCGTCGTCCAGCAGCGCGAACAGCCGGTTGCGCACCACCTTGATGCCGTTCTCCACCAGCAGGATGTTCTGCTGCACCGCCCGCGCGGCCTCCGGCCCGGTGTGCTGCCAGGCGAGCATGCGGCCGCGGAGCTCCGAGTTGCGCAGCAGCCAGATGGGGTAGACCACGTCGCGCAGCATCCGGAGCTCGGTCAGCGTCATCTGGCGGGAGGTACTGCCCGGGTGGCCCGTGACGAAGACGGGATCGCCCGCCTCCGGGCCGCCGCGCCGCCAGGACAGGTAGTCCGGCGTCGACGCCGGTTCGCCGTCCTCGTATGCGCGCAGGAACGACATGTCGAACGACCAGCGCGGGAAATTGAAGTTGTCGGGGTCGCCGCCGAAGGCCGCGATGTCGAGTTCCGGCGCGAGCACCAGGCGCACGTCGTCGTAGCGCCGGTAGCGGTAGATGAAGTACTGCCCTCCCTTGTACAGGCTGACCGCCTCGCAATGCAGCTCACCCTCCGAGTCCGCCTCGCAGGCGGATTCCAGCCGGGTGAGCACGGCCTTGCGCGCCTCGTTGGCCTCGGCGTCGGACAGGCCCTCGACCGCGCCGAGCACCTCCTCCGTCACCTCCTCGTAGCCGGCGAGCACAGAGATCTGCTCGCCGGGGCACTGCAGCTCCTCGCCCCGTTCGGCGGCCAGGAAGCCCTCGTCCGAGAGGTTGCGCTCGTCGCTGCTGAGGTTGCGCACGCAGCCCCAGAGGCAGTGGTTGTTGGTCAGGATGAGGCCGTCGGGCGACACGAAAGAACCGGTGCAGCCGTTCTCCAGCCG
>JAAAOL010000436.1 GCA_009908885.1 Bacteroidota bacterium
GCTACGTGGAGGACACGGGCCTGCCGATGCTGCTGCGGGACGCGCAGGTGCTCTCCATCTGGGAAGGCACGACCAACGTGCTGGCGCTCGACCTGCTGCGGTCGCTGCGCGAGGCGGGCGGCCTCACCGTCATCCGGGCCGAGGTGCAGCGCTGCGCCGCCGCCGTCCGCGACCCGTCGCTCTCCGCCCCGATGGACGCCGCACAGGCCTGGATCAAGCAGGCCGAGACGTGGCTGGGCCGCGCCACGCAGAACGGCCAGGACGCCCTGGAATCGGGCGCCCGCCGCTTCGCCCTCACTGTGGGCCGCGCCCTCGAACTGGCGCTGCTGACGCGCCACGCCCAGTGGGCCCTCGACCACGAGGACGATGCGCGCCCCGCTGCCGCCGCCCGCCGCTTCGCCACGAGCACGGCGCCGACGGCCTACGTCGACCCCAACGAGTCGCGGGCGCTCGCTAACGACACGCCGCTGCCGCCGCCCGCCGAGGCCCGAGCCGACGGCGCCGTGGAACAGGCCGAACTCTCCGTGCCGGACGCGGAATAGCCACTCGCCCCACCACGCAACCGCCCCCGCCCATCGATGTCCACCCCGCCCGCCGACACCATCGAGGTGCGTCCCGACGAGCAGTTCGACGAGGGCCGCCTCGCCGACTACCTGCGCGGCCAGCTGCCCGGGACCGACAACGACCTGACGGTGTGGCAATTCGGCGGCGGGGCGGCCAACCTGACGTATCTGCTCGACTACGGCACGCACCAGTACGTGCTGCGCCGCCCGCCGCTGGGCCCCGTCGCCCGGGGGGCGCACGATATGGAGCGCGAATACGCCGTCCTCTCCCGCCTCCACGAGGCCTATCCGCCTGCCCCCCGCGCCTTCCTCTACTGCGACGACGAGGACGTCATCGGGGCCGACTTCTTCATCATGGAGCGCCGGGAGGGCATCGTCGTCCGCAAGACGCTACCCGAGGTGTTCGACACGCCGGACGCGCCGCGCCAGATGGCCTTCGCCCTCGTCGATGCGCTGGTGGACCTGCACGCCGTGGACTACGACGCGGTCGGCCTCGGCGACCTGGGCGAGCCGGAGGGCTTCATCGAGCGGCAGGTGGAGGGCTGGTGGCGCCGCTGGAATAAGGCCAAGACGGACGACCTGGACGCGATGCACGGCGTGGTCGAGTGGCTGCGGGACCATCTGCCCGAGAGCAGCGACGCGACGCTCGTCCACAACGACTACAAGCTGGACAACGCGATGCTGGACCCGGACGACCCCAGCCACCTCGTCGCCGTGTTCGACTGGGACATGTGTACCCTCGGCGATCCGCTCAACGACCTGGGCGCGCTCCTCACCTACTGGATCCAGGCGGACGACCCACAGCCGTTTCACTTCATGGCGATGATGCCCGTCGACGAGCGCTTCCCGACCCGCCAGGAACTCGCGCAGCGCTACGCCGACCGCAGCGGGCGCGACATCGCCGACCTCCAGTACTACCACGCCCTCGGCCTGTACCGCCTCACCGTCATCCTGGCCCAGATCTACATCCGCTACCAGCGCGGGCAGACGCAGGACGAGCGCTTCGCTGCCCTCGGCGACCTGATGCCGCTCACCGCGCAGGCGGCGCAGCAGGTGGCCGACGGCGCGTGGTGTTAACCGACACATTACAGTTTTCGTCGTCCCCGTTGCGCATCTTGGGTAAGCTGTCGTTGGCGGCAGCCTCACTTCCATCCCCTAGGCAAGCAACGAGGAACGGATTATGGCGACGATGAAAGCAGTACAAATACCTTCCGCGGGCGGCGACTTCGAGGTCGTGGAAAAAGACATTCCCCAGCCCGGCCCCGGCGAAGTGCGCATCCAGGTGGACGCGTGTGGCATCTGCCACAGCGACGTCTTCGTGAAGGAAGGCCTCTTCCCCGGCATCGAGTATCCGCGCGTGCCCGGCCACGAGGTCGCGGGCCGCATCGACAAGGTGGGCGACGGCGTGACGGGCTTCGCGGCCGGTCAGCGCGTGGGCGTCGGCTGGCACGGCGGCCACTGCTTCGCGTGCACGCCCTGCCGTGAGGGGGACTTCGTGAGCTGCGAGAATGGCAAGATCACTGGTATCACCTTCGACGGCGGCTATGCCGAGTACATGGTCGCTCCGCACGAGGCCGTCGCGCGCATGCCCGACGCGCTGACGCCGCAGGACGCTGCGCCGCTCCTCTGCGCGGGCATCACCACCTACAACGCCCTCCGCAACACCGGCGCCCAGCCGGGCGACCTCGTGGCCGTGCAGGGCATCGGCGGGCTCGGCCACCTCGCCGTCCAGTACGCCAAGAAGGCAGGCTATGAGGTCGTCGCCCTCTCGCGCGGGACGGACAAGAAACAACTGGCCCTCGACCTCGGCGCGGATCACTACATCGATGCCAAGGCGAACGACCCGGCGGAGGCGCTCCAGGCCCTCGGCGGCGCGCGCGTCATCCTGGCGACCGTGCCCAACGCCGACGCCATCACGCAGGTCGTGGGCGGCCTCGGACGCAACGGCACCCTGCTCATCGTCGGCGTCGATGCCGAGCCGATCCAGGTCTCCCCGATGCAGCTGATTCAGGGACGCCGCAAGGTGATGGGCTGGCCCTCCGGCGACGCGCGCGACTCGGAGGACACGCTCAACTTCAGCGCCCTGGCCGACGTGCGTCCGATGATCGAGACCTATCCGCTGGAGCAGGCCGCCGAGGCGTACGCCCGCATGATGAACAACGAAGCCCGCTTCCGCGTGGTGCTCGACGTGGCCGGTTCCTAGAAGGTTGGGTGTGCGGGTGGATGGGTGTGCGGGAGCGACCTGACTTCCGTACTCCCATCACGCATCACGAACCGCACATCACGTAGTCACCGCGACCGGTTTCGCGTGGCGCTCGGCGACGTCCGTCAGCAGGGCGTCGTAGTCCGCCACGTGCTGCCGCCAGTCGAGCGGCTCGGGGATGCTGCGGAGCGTGTCCACCGGCAGCGGGCGTTCGTCGCCCTTCAGGATGGCGAATAGCGTCTCGAACAGGGCGTCCTCGTCCTCGTACAGCACCGGCGCGTGCAGTAGCGGGCGGTGCAGCGACTCGGGGACCAGCTCCGGGTAGCTCAGGCGGTTCGGCAGGAGCGGGTGGCAGCCGCAGTAGATGGCCTCCATGATGGCGATGCCGAAGAACTCGTGGATGGAGGTCGACACCACGAGGTCGGCCCGGTGGAGCAGGCGGCTGTACTCTTCGAAGTCCTCCGCGTAGCCGTAATGCAGGATGCGCTCGGCGTAGCGCTCGAAGGCGCGGTCGAACTCGTAGGGCTGCTCCTCGAAGTGCTCGCCCGCCAGAATCAGGCGGAACGTCGCCCCGACGTCGTCCAGGCGGTTCATGATCCGGAAGAAGGCCTCCGGGTTCTTGTCGTACTCCCAGCGCTGGTTCCACAGCACGATGGGCGGCGTCATGCCTGGCCCCCACTCATGCGGCGCATATTCGCCCGCATACGCATCGTGCGCCTGCAGGTCCATCCCCAGGTGCAGCACCGAGCTGCGCTCGCGGATCTGCTGGACCGTGTGGAGGTGGGTGTAGTCCGGAAAGGCGCGTAGCAGGATGGGCAGCGCCTCCATGAACTCCTCGTAGTGAAACTGGGAGTTGAAGACGATGTGGTCCGCCGCGAGGCACGACTGGTAGTTGATGTAGGCGTACGTGTAGTCGCGCTCGGTGCCTTCGGGCAGCGGATAGGTGAGCTGGTTCTCATGGAAGTAGGCCACCACCGGCACCTCGGACAGGTGCGGCCGCGTCAGCGCCAGGAAGGCGGGCAGGTGCACCATGTCCGTCGCGAAGATGACGTCCGGCTCGAACCCGTCCTCGACGGCCTGCAGCGCCTTCCGCGCCATCGTCACGGCGCCGCCCTGCATCCGCCACTTCCAGAAGCGCGCCGTCATGGTGATGGGGTGAAACGTGTGCGCGCTGTGATCCATCAGCCCATCCAGAAAGTTGCGATGGGAGCCGCCGTACCAGGGTTCGAGGGCGAGGACGTTCATGCGAAAGGCAAAGGGTTGGGCGATGGGGTGAGTGACGGAGGGCCAGCCGGGCAGCGCGGCGTGTCTAGGAACTGGAAACGCTGCGCCCGGACCGGCTGCGGCGGCCCTTGTCGAGCTGTTCTTTCAGTTCGGCGTCTTCCTCCTCGGTGGCGGGACGGACGATGGAGATGGCCCGCACCTGCAGGCTCTCGCGCAGCACGGGATCGCGCACCTCCTCCGGCGTGATGGGCTTCTCTTCGCCCGGCCCGATCGTCAGCGAGCGCGTCGCCATGTCGATGGTGACGGACTTGGTGTCTGAGTTCTTGATGATCATGCCCTTGCGCTTGCGGCTTGCCATATCCGATCTATGTGCTCTGTGATCAGCGGTTGTGCACCATTTTGCTCCAAGTATACGAAGATACATAGTGAGGGATGCTCTCTAAACGACTATTCTACAAAGCCGCGTGGCTTCACACGATTCTCAAACCACAGCCGGTACATTCCTGACGCGCCTGGGCCGCGCCGTGCTGGATGTGCTCTACCCGCCGCAATGCCTCGGCTGCGGCGGACGCCTCCCCGATCCGGACACGCCGCTCTGCCACCGCTGCGCACATCGCCTGGAGCGGGTGACGGCGGCGGAGGTGGACGAACGCCTGGAGCGCCTGCCCGCACCGGACGCACTGGCGACGTGCACCGTGCTCTGGCGCTTCGACGCGGGCGGCGCCGTGCAGCGCGTGCAGCACCGCCTCAAGTACGGCAACCGCCCGCGCTACGGCCATGCGCTGGGCCGCTGGATGGCCACGGCGTATCGGGACGCGGGCGGGCGGGCCGACCTGATCCTGCCGATCCCGCTGCATCGCGCCCGCTACTACGAACGCGGCTACAACCAGAGCACGATGCTGGCCGAGGGCATCGCCCAGTCGCTCGACGTGCCGTGCCGGGAGGACGTGCTGCTGCGCCCCCGCGCCACCCGCTCACAGACGCACCTCTCCCGCGAGGATCGCTGGTCCAACGTCGCCGCCGCCTTCGCCGTCGAGCACCCCGAAGCTATCGCCGGGCGCCGCGTGCTGCTGGTGGACGACGTACTGACGACGGGCGCCACCCTGGCCGCCGCGGCTACTGCACTCACCGCCGCCGGCGCCGCCTCGGTGGATGCGCTGGCGCTGGCCCTCGCCGGGCGGTAGATCGAAACATATCCGTCGCTCGTTCGGAAACGAAGAAGGCACCCCTCCACGTCCTCCGTCCGATCATGTTCACCACGTCCATCCCGTATTACGCAGCCTTCTACGGCGCCTTTAAGGACTACGCTGCCGAGGCCGCAGCCATCGCAGACCTCATCCACGAGCACCATCCCTCGGCACAGACCGTGCTCGACGTCGGCTGCGGCCCAGGCGACCATGCGCGATTGCTGGCCACAGAGCACGGCTACGCGGTCGACGGTATCGACGTGGCCCCGGAGTTCGTGCAGCAAGCGCGGGCCAACCACCCGGACGGCTCGTTCTGGGTCGCTGACATGGTGAACTTCGACCTCGGGCGGCAATACGACGTCGTGCTGTGTCTTTTCAGCGCCATCGGCTACGTCCGGACGCTGGAGAACGTGCGGCGCACGCTGTGCAACTTTCGTCACCACCTCCCAG
>JAAAOL010000249.1 GCA_009908885.1 Bacteroidota bacterium
GACGTCGCCGGCTCGGCCCTGACCATAGCCCTGTGGATGCGAGCCGACAATTTCGACCAGATGGACGGGCGGCTCGTCTCGAAGGCCACCGGTACGGGCGAGCAGGACCATTACTGGATGGTCTCGACGATCGACCAGACGGGGCTGCGCTTCCGGCTCAAGACGGGCGGGCAGACGACTACGCTCAAGAGCAGTCCGGGGGTCGTGCAGGCAGGCACGTGGCACCACGTGGCGGCGGTCTACGACGGATCGCAGATGCGCCTCTACCGCGACGGCGAGCAGGTGGCGTCCAAGGGGAAGTCGGGCTCGCTCTCCACGAGCGGGTCGGTGCCGGCGGCGCTGGGGGATCAGCCGCAGGGCGGTCGGTCCTTCGACGGGCTCTTGGACGAGGTGCGGCTCTACGGGCGGGCCTTGAGTGCGGACGAGGTGCTGGCGCTCTATGAGGAGCAGCCGGGCGATTCGCCGCCGAACGAGGCGCCGGTGGCGCAGGCGAGTGCCTCGCCGACGACGGGGGAGGCGCCGCTGGAGGTGTCCTTCGACGGGTCGGGGTCGTCAGATACGGACGGGACGATTGTGTCGTACGCCTGGGACTTCGGCGACGGGGCGACGGGCACGGGGGCGGTGGTGAGTCACACGTACGGTGCGGCGGGCAGCTACGCGGCGACGTTGACGGTGACCGACGACGACGGCGCGACGGCCACGACCGACCCGATCACCATCACCGTGGAAGCGGCTAACGTACCGCCGACGGTCAGTCTGGTGGCTCCGGACGACGGAGCCACCTTCACCGAGGGCGACCCCATTCCGATCGCCGCAACGGTCGATGATCCGGACGGGTCGGTGCAGCGGGTGCGGTTCTTCGCCAACGGGACCTTGCTCCAGGAAGATACCAGCGCTCCCTTCGAAATGAACTGGGTAAACGCAACGCCCGGCACGCACGACCTGAAAGCCCGTGCCCGCGATAACGACGGGGCCTGGTCGACGTCGGTCGTCCACACGATCACGGTCGAAGAAGCGGAGCGCGTGACGGAGGGGCTGCAGGTGCTCTATGACTTCGAAGAAGGCCAGGGCACGACCATCCAGGACGTGTCCGGCGTAGGGGAGCCGCTCAATCTGAAGATCGACGACACGGAGGCCGTCCGCTGGACGCCAGATGGGTTGAGCATCGACGAGGCGACCCTCATCACCTCGACGGAGGAGGCGCTGAAAGTGACTGAGGCGGTGACAACGACCGACGAGGTGACGCTCGAGGCGTGGATCAAGACCGCCTCCCTCGACCAGGATGGCCCTGCTCGCATCGTGACGCTCTCCGGCGATTCTCAGAATCGCAACCTAATGCTGGGGCAGGGACGTTGGGGCAACAAGCCGACGGATACCTACGACATTCGTCTGCGGACCACCGAGACGGACGACAACGGCCGACCCTCGACTACTACCGAGGCTGGCGTCGTCAAGGAGGACCTGCAGCATGTGGTCTTCGTGCGTGAGGCGGGCGGCGACGTACGGGTGTACGTGGACAGCGTTCTGGTGAAAACTGCCACCGTCGGCGGCACGCTCCAGAACTGGAATGAGACCTACGAACTGGCTCTCGGAAACGAATTCGTGGGTAACCGTCCCTGGCTGGGCGAGTATCATCTCGTTGCCATCTATGGGCGGGCCCTCACGCCGGAGGAAGTCCAGCAGAACTTCGAGGTTGGCGCCAATCCGAGCGCTCCCGTGACGGCCTCGATGGAGTCAGCAGACGCGATGTCCACGCCCGTCAGCCTCCGTGGTGATCTGCAGGGCGATGGTGCCGTAACCGCTGAGGACGCCGCGCTTCTTCTCCGCCAGGTGGTCCAGGGAACGTCTTCGGAGGAGGCGGACGTCTCGGGCGATGGCACCGTCACGGCCCACGACGCATGGCTCATCCAGCAGGCAGCCCACGACGAGATGCCCTGTCTCTCGACGGAGGCCGGTTGCTCAGCCGCCGCCGCGACGCTGGGTTCGGCGACGCTGGCCTGGGGCCCGCCGCGGTTTGCGGGGGGACAGGTGCAGGTCCCGTTGCTCCTCGCCGACGTGCGGGGTCCCGTGACGAGCCTGCAGCTCGCCGTTCCCCTCGACCCGGACGTGCTATCCCTGGCCGAGGTGCGCACGACAGCGGAGGGCTGGCACATCGAACACGCCGTTTCCGATGGGCGGCTACGTCTGGCCATGATGAGCGAGACGCTCGCTTCGGAGGGTCCGGTGCTCACGCTGACGCTGGAGCTACTCGATGCCCGCCGAGGTGCGGTGCTCGGAGGCACCGGCTTCGTCCACGAACAGGCGGCCCAGACGCTCGCCAGCGTCGCGGCCAGCGTGCCCGAGGCGGTGCAGCTGTTCGACAACTACCCGAACCCGTTCAACCCGTCCACCCAGATCCGCTATCAGCTCCCCGCGTCCACACCGGTCCGGCTCGACGTGTTCAACACGCTCGGGCAACAGGTCATCACCCTGGTCGATACCGAGCAGGGCGCCGGGACCTACACGGTGGCGTGGGACGGGCGGAGCGGCGCGGGCCGTCAAGTGACGAGCGGGACGTACCTCTATCGCCTGCAGGCCGGGGATCGTGTGATCACGAAAAAGATGCTGCTGGTGAAGTAAGGCGGGGCGGGAGTTTCCGCTATCGTTCCAGCAGTCGCTGGCCCCACCCGGAAGCAGCCTGCCTCGCGGCGGGCTGCTTCCGGTATATACGGCCGTGACCAGTCTACCGGGGCGACACTCCGTTGACCGTGCTCGGGTGCGCCAAAGGATGAGCAGCACATGCACCGCAGGAAGTAGCTCCTGCCGGAGGCGTGTGGTACTATCCGGTGTCATGCGGTGTGTCTATGCACCCGCGTCGCCTGATATGTCCATCCGAACGACGACCTGATGAGTTCAGCACCTCCGACGCCGCGCGTCAGCATCGCCCTGTCGGTATACAACGGCGAGAACTATCTCACCGAGGCCATCGAATCCATCCTGGCGCAGACGTTCGAGGCGTTCGAGCTCATCATCAGCGACAACGCCTCGACCGACGGCACGGCTGCCATTTGTCGCAAGTACGCGCGGCAGGATGCGCGGATACGGTATTTTCGTCAGCCCCGGAATCTCGGAGCTGCGCCGAACTACAACTGGGGTTTCGCGCAGGCCCAGGGCGATTTCTTTAAATGGGCCGCGCACGATGACTACATCGCTCCCACGTTCGTGGAGCGATGTGTGGCGGTGTTGGACGCTGATGCTGAAGCGGTGCTGGCCTACCCGATGACGGTGCGTGTGGGCGATGACGGCGAGGAGGTGTTCAAGGAATACGGGTTGCAGCACATGCGTCTCGACGGGCCCGTGGTGCATCATCGTTTTTTTGACCTGCTCTACCATCCGCATCGAGATCCGATCTTCGGGCTGATCCGCTCCAGTGCCCTGAGGCACACCTCCCTGATTCAAAACTTTGCTGACTCAGACGGCAACTTGCTCGCAGAACTCAGCCTGCAGGGACGCTTCGTCGAGGTGCCTGAAAAGCTGTTCTACTGGCGTCAGCATCCGGATCGCTCGATCCGCAAGTACCCGGATGCTCGGAAGCGGGCCGCCTGGTTCGATACGTCGATGGCCGGGAAGCTGCATTTTCCCGCCTGGCGGGCCCTGCGCGAGTATGCCGTCTCGCTAAGCAAGGCCCCTCTGCGGTCGTCAGAGCGGCTATGGTGCTACCTCTACCTGATGCGGTGGGCGGTGCAATACCGATGGCGCGTGCTGGCCGGCGAGCTTCGGCACAACACCGCGGACTACCTCCGGCGGATACGTCTGGGGCGCTATGGGCAACGCGCTCCTGGATCAGCCGCTGACTTTTCGATGCGCGGATAGCCCGCAGGAATCCAAGACTCCACGGGGACCAGACGCATGAGCACGCATTCTCTCGTTGACGACATCACCGCGCCTCGTCAGACGACGGACCGGACTCTGTGAATCGATGCGTCGAAGGTGCCGCTTAGACAAACAGGGGCGGACAAGCGTGACTGGCGCAGGTAACAGCCCTATTTGGGCTTCCGACCGTGATGATCGAACAAAGAGGGTAGCTGAGTCGAGACGCAATCTTCAGATGGATGACGGGGTGATGGCCCGTCATCGAAAGATGAAAGAGATGAGTAGCATTATAGAACATACAGGGAAGGTGCTGAAAAAGCTGTCTGGTTGGCAGCGGGCGGCGTCGACTGTACTACGTCAAACTTGCTTGCTGCTGGGGCTGAGCTGGCTGATGGCCTTCACAGGATGGGCGCAGTCCGGTCCGCAGCCGGGAGACGTCTATCGGGAGTACGTACGCGTGATTAGCAGCGGCGGCAACGACTGGCGCGTGACGGATCCGGACGTCATTCGCCCAGATGCTCAGTCCTTCTTGCCCAATTCCGTGCTCGACCTTGAGATCGGAGACCTGCAGGGTGCCATCCGCGCGGAGGTTACGATTGATCGGTGGGGAGGGCATCCTGGCACGTATGCCAAGCAGATTCGATTCAACGACGCGGCGTGGATTGAACTGCCCGAGGTGTACAACACGGGGTCCTCGAAGCCGGAGTGCTACATGTATCAGGACAACGTCACCATCGATGTGCCGCTGGGTGACCTGCAGGAAGGGACGAATACGTTCGAAGGAACGGCGGGCGACGACGAGGGCTACTCCCAGTCGTGCTTCAACTTTAACTGGCCGCAGTGGGGATGGTACGGGGTCATCGTGCGGATCTATTACGATCCTGCGCTAAAGGCGCATCCCACCGGTGCCGTCGTGTCACCGGCTGAGAATGCGACCGTCTCCGACAACCCGACGGTGGCGGCCTCTGCCGCGGGCGATGGAGCGGAGATCGACCGCGTCGATTTCGTGGCCTACTATGATGGATATGATCAGGATGGCGATGGGATTTATCAGCAGTGGCAGTATCGCTATCATCGCCAACGGAGCGAAAATGCGCTGCCCCTGCGCGGTCATGTCGGAACGGCCGTGGCTCCGCAAGGGGGAGAATACCAGGTGCAATGGGACACGGAATGGGTCCCGGATCAACAACCGGGGTCCATCAAACTCGCGGCACGGATTCAGGACAGCCAGGGCCTCTGGTACATGACGGAGGCCGTAGACGGACTGACGCTGGAGCGGAGTTCACACTCGATTAAGCTGTATAAGGCCGAGGGGGTCCCATCGCGCTTCTGGGTCCGGAACGGTGATACGTTGTGGTCGCAGTTCACGATTCCTGCAGGGGATAATGTAAGCCTGGCCGAAGAAGCGCTCCTGTACGTCGCTACATGGAATGGAGTCGACGGTGAAGGGTGGTCGGTGAATGGATCGGCCTATGCTCAAGGCATCGGAGCAAATCACCATTACAGCTTTGACATGGTCCCGGTACTTCCGGATCAACTCGTGAGTGGAACGAATGAGGTGTCCTTCCACTCGACGTCGTCTGGCCATGGTATCGAAATTCTCTGGCCGGGACCTGCCGTTGCGGTGCGGTATCCGCCCGCTGGGGCTAATGCGCTGCCGGTGGCGCAGGCCAGCGCGACGCCAGCGTCTGGGTCAGCACCCTTGACGGTCACCTTCGATGGGACCGGGTCGTCGGACCCGGACGGCACGATCACGTCGTATGC
>JAAAOL010000466.1 GCA_009908885.1 Bacteroidota bacterium
CGCCGCACCTCGTCGTCACAACCGTGGCCGAGGCCGCGCAGGATCTCCACCGCACCCGGCGTGCCGTCCGCCGTCACCACGATGCGCGCCACCACGCGGCCCTCGATGGCCATGCGCAGCGCCTCTTCCGGGTACGTCAGCTCACGATACAGCGCCTGGATGCCGCCCTGGATCGTCGGGCCAACGTCGAAGGTGAGTGCCACGCCCTGCTCGTCGAAGGCGCTCGCCAGCTTGAAGCGCTCCATCGTCTCGGCATCGTCGGGACGTAGGTCGACCGCGCGCTCGTAGGCCGCAGCGGCCTGCGGGTATCGCCCGGCGGCGAAGTGCTGATCCCCCTGCCGTCGCCAGTGCCGGACGATCACGTCGGTGCTTGACATTCCCTTGTGGACATCGGTCAGCATGGCCTGCAGCACGTGGCCGACCGCATCGCTCGTATCGGCGGTAGCGTCAGGGTAGAAGCGGGCGAGGGTCTCCAGCGTCGCCACGCCGGGAGCGAGATCGCCCTCCGCGTACCGGGCCCGCGCCAGCAGTCGCAGCACCCGCACCTGCTCGAAGACGCCCAGCTGTTCGCTCCCGATGCACGGCTCCAGCCTCCGAGCGGCCTCGGCGTGGTCCTGCGCCGCCATCAACGGCTCAGCGTCGGCAAGCACGGCCTGGCAGGACCCGGCCCGCGACTGCGCCGTGCTGTCCAGCGGCATGCTCAACACGAGGACCACGAGGACCCAGGCGCTCGCCCGTCCACGAACTTCGGCTGGCATCACGTACGACACACTCAGCGGGGAAAGCACGGACACCGCACATCATACCGCGTCGTGCGCCGCGTCCCATTACGTGAGCATTAAACGATTATTAACGCTCGGTTTCCCGGAGTCTCCGTCCGTCGTTCAGCGGCGAGCCCAGATGTGAGTTTCATGGCAAGGAAGCGCTTGCATCATCGTCGCTTAACAACCAACGGGCGGCAACGTCATAGGCTGCGCTCGTTCATTGCCGACTTCACCAGCGACTCGTTATAGATATGCGTCTTTCTACCCTCACCTTCGTGCGAAGCGAGGACCGCTTCTGCAGACACTGCGAGCGCGTCACGCGATGGACCGACCGTGCCGGCTACGCCCGGTGCACGTACTGTGATCGCGAGGCCCCGCCGGATCCTACCCCAGCAGACCGGCCCGCTCGGGCCTCAGCGATTCGCCGCACGCGGGACACGCTTCAGCGCTATCCGCTCTTGCTCGTCCTTCTCCTGCTGCTGGTGTCATCCTTCGCGCTGGCCTCCTGGCTGGATGCGCGCGCTGACGCCACCCCCGTCTCGTCCGCACAACCGACGGACGCGGTCGAGATCCTGGAGACCGGGTAGGCTGCCGCATGATACCTTTGAAGAGCGACTTGCAGGAATCCGACGTGGGTGTAGATTAGAAGACCCCGGATCGTCCCACCGATGCCTGCGCGCCCATGCCTGCCTCCCGTCGTCTCCTTCCGCTCCTCGCCCTCCTCTTGCTCTTCCTGGGCCCCGGCTGCGAGATCGTCGGTCCCGATGACGAGGAAGACACGCGGCAAATCCTCGAACTGCCTGCGCCGACGGGCTCCTACGACGTGGGCACGACGACGCTGTACCTGGTGGACGACAGTCGCGACGATGCCTACACCGAGGACGCGGGCGACGCGCGCGAGCTGATCGCCCAGCTCTGGTACCCGACGGACGGCTCGGGCACGACGGCCCCGTACATGCATCCGGAGATCGTGGAGCTGTTCGCGATCTTTCAGGACTACACCACGCCGGACAGCATGGAAGCCTTCGTCGACGCGCTGGCGACCAACAGCGTGCAGGACGCGCCGGTGGCGGCGGGCGGCCCGTTCCCGGTCGTTTTCCACTCGCACGGGCTGGGCGGCGTGCGGGCCATCCAGTCGACCTTCATCGAAGACCTGGCGAGCCACGGCTACGTCGTCGTCGGCCTCAACCACACCTTCGGCGCCTTCGCCACACGCTTCCCGGACGGACGCGTCGAGCTGATCCGGCGCGACAACCAGGCCCCGCCGTTCCCCGAGGTGGTGCAGATCTGGGCCGAGGACCTGCGCTTCGTGCTGGACGAGCTGGAGCGCCTGAACGCCGATGACCCCGACGCGCGCTTCACCGGCACGCTCGACCTCTCCCGTGTGGGCGCCGTCGGCCACTCGACGGGCGGCGCGGCGGCGGTGCAGGTCCACACCTTCGACGATCGCTTCGATGCCGCCCTCAGCCTGGACGCCCCGCAGGTGGGCGACGCGACGACCGAGGGGCTGACCGATCCGCTCATGCTCCTCTTCGCCGACCCGTCCGACTTCTTCGACACGGCCATCCAGAGCCGCCTCCAGGCGCCGGGCTATCAGGTCACCATCGGCGGGACGACGCACTACAACTTCACCGACCTGCCCATCCTGCTGCGCAACGCGGGCATCTCGGGGAGCCGCGCCCGCCAGAGCGTACGCCCGCCCGGCACGCTGGACGCCGACCGCAACCTGGAGATCATCAACGCCTTCACCCGCGCCTTCTTCGACCGGCATCTGCGGGACCGCGCCGCGCCCCTGCTCGACGGCACCGCGAGCGACTATCCCGAGGTCACGTTCCAGCGCGTCGGCACGGGAGCGCTGGCGGTGCAATGAGTCCCTACGCCGTCGCCATGCCGGAGGAGGTGTCGGCATCGGACCCCGGCTCGGGCGGCTCGTAGGACGGCACGGCGGTGTCGGCCCCGGCGCCGCTCTCGGCAGGGGCGGGCATGGGCGCTTCGTCCTCCTCGGCGATCAGCGGCGCCTCCTGCATGCGGATCGTCTCGTAGAGTGCCGTCTCGCTGCCGATCCAGCCGACCGTGACGGCGGAGCGAGTCAATAGCACCACTTGCTGGAGCATGAACAGCCCCCAGATGCCGAAGGTCGTAGCCGCTGCAAACGTCATGTCGAGCCAGACGGGGAGCAACACCAGCACCAGGCCCGGCAGGAACCACATCCAGTAGAGCCAGCTCGCCTGCCCGTGCCGGAAGGGCCAGGCCACGCCGGTCGTGAACGCCTTCAGGACCTTGCGCTCGTCCACGACCAGGGCGATGCGGCTGTAGTCGTGCATCAGGTCGAGCACGGCCAGCAGCGTGATCAGGAGCGTCGGCACGAGGACGAAGTTGCTCCAGAAGGCCGCCACCTCGCCGGACCACACCAGGTTGAACACCACGACCACCACGCCGACGACGACCGCCACACCGACCAGGGCCAGCACGTACAGCAGCGCCAGCAGCACGGCGCGCCCGGCATAGCGCCCCACGCCCTGCCAGAACGATCGCACTGCGTCGCCGCGCAGCGCGTGGACGAGACCCGCGTGGGCAATGGCTTTCCAGAGCATCCACAGCGGAATCACCCAGACGAGCTGTTGCAGGATCGTCCCCACGGCCGCACCGAACTCGTCGCTCAAGTCGGCCCACAGCACGAGGTCGAACTCGCGCGCCAGCACCTCGCTGAAGCCGGTTGGCGCCAGCTCCCCACCGATGACGGCGGCAGCGACGAGTGAGAGGATGAAGGCGAGCGCCAGGTCCAGCGCGAAGAGCAGGACGGCCAGGCCAGGCCGCTTCCGTATCGCGCGAAGGCCGGCGGAGAAGCTGCGAGCAAGCATTGGTGAGGTGGAGAAGTTGGGGAGTTCGAAGTTGGGGAGTTTCAGGTTTCAGGGTTACAGGTTGCAGGTTTCAAGTTTCAGGGTTATACCGTTTTCGTTTGGCGATGTCTGGATAGCTGAGAACGTGATGCGTATTGCGTGATGCGTGAAAAAGCGCTGATGGAGCGATGGCCCTTCCCCATCACGCACCACGCAACACGGACCACGCACCACGACAGGCGACACCAGGATCCGGACATCAACACTCTGAATCAGTATTACAGGTTGCACAACCGAACCCGCAACGCGTAACCCGCAACCCCAAACCGATCAGAGCACGCCAGCGAGGATCGTGAACAGCTGCTGGAGCCAGACGGCGGTTTTGAGCTGCGCCTTACGGCTCATCAGGTCGTCGCCGTCGAGGGCACGGCGGTTGTTCAGCGGGTTGACGTCGAGCCGCACCTTGTTTTCGGGATCGAGGTAGGCTTCCACGAGGTGAGTCTCGCGCTGGAAGGTGAATTCCTTCCACTCGGCCTGTCCATCCCACGACACCTCCTCAGTCGTCCCGTCGGCGAAGCGCACGCGCAGCGTCATCGGGAAGGTGCCGTCCTCCTTGCGCTGCACGCGAACGCTGCTGCGGTGGCGCGTCGCGGTCGTGTCGGCGTCATCCGTGGCCTCATCATCGACCCGATAGTTGCGCACGCGGTCGATGGCGTAGTCGACGACGGCGGTGCCGTAGACGTACTGGTCGAAGAACCAGTCCAGGTCCTCGCCCGCCACCTCTTCCACCACGTCGATGAAGTCACGGGTGGTCGGGTGGCGGAAGCGCCAGCGGTCGTAGTAGGTGCGCCAGACCTCGCGCATCGTCTCCCAGCCGAGGTATTCCTCCAGCGTGAAGAGCACCGTGGCGGGCTTGGGATAGGACGCCTTGCCGTAGTCGCCGTACTCGTATTCCCACGACTTGGTAAACAGCGCCCCGCGCGACGGATCGCTCTCGGCGTATCGGGTCCGCTGAAACGCCGTATCGCTGATGCGCAGGCCCGGGAAGTCGATAGCGCTGCCCGGCCCGTACGCGTCGTCCATGATGCGCGCCTCCATGTACGAAGTCATGCCCTCGTCCATCCAGGCTTCCTCCGCCTCGTTGCTGGCCAGCAGGCCGTAGAAGTACTGGTGGGCGAACTCGTGCACGGTGACCAGCTCCAGGAACCGCAGCCATTCGGGCAGCATGTAGACCGTGCCGCAGGTGATGAAGGTGGGATACTCCATCCCGTTGGCCCCACCGAGGCCATCGACGAGGGTGAGCGTGGTGTACGGATACTCGCCCACCCACGCGTCGAAGCGGTCGAGGGCGGCGACGGCGGCATCCACGTGGCGCTGCGCCTGGTCGGCGTGCTCGGGCTGGAGGAGCACGCGGATGTCGACGTGGCGCCAGGTGTCGGTGTGCTCCACGTAGGCCGGGCTGGCCGTCCACGCGAAGTCGTGCACGTCGTCGGCCACGTAGCGGACGGTCGTCATCGAGTCGACGGTCGAGGCCTCCGCGCGGACGCCCGTAGCGCCCACGACGTACTCTTCGGGCGCCGTGATGGTCACGTCGTACGTGCCGAAGTCGGCGTAGAACTCGCTGTTGGCGTGGAACTGATGCGTGCTCCACCGCCCGCGCGGGGCGTCCTCGGGCACGTAGCGCTGGCCCGGCACCTCGTAGACGCCCAGCTTCGGAAACCACTGCGCGACGAGGAAGAACAGCTCGCCGTCGCTCCGCCGGTCCCAGCCGGTGCGGGCCACGACCTTGGGCATCGTCGACGTAAACTCGATGTCGAGCGCGACGGTCTCGCCCGGCGCCACGGGCTGCGGCAGCGGCACGGCGATGACGGTCTGATCGTCGGGGTTGTCGTCCGTCGTCTGGATGAAGCGGATGTCCTCCGTCAGGTCCGCGCCCTCGACGCCCGCGATCTGCATGCGATCCACCGTGACGCCGCCCCACGCGTTCTCGCCCTCGGCC
>JAAAOL010000013.1 GCA_009908885.1 Bacteroidota bacterium
AGCCTCGCCGACGGTCTGCCGCAGCAGGTACAGCACGCTGGCTCCCTTCTCGTAGACCACCCAGGTCAGATGGGCGTCAGGCTCCGCTTCGGTGGGTCGTACGAGGGGCACCATCGACCGTCGCCGCTGCGGCGAGAGTCGCGCCAGTTCGATCCAGCGGGCCCGTGCGGCCAGGGCGTCCTGCCGTTCCATCGCATAGATAGCCAGGAACGTCGCCATGCCCTCCGAGAGCCACAGGTCGTGCCAGTCGTCCAGGACGACGTGGTTGCCGAACCACTGGTGGGCCAGTTCGTGCACCAGGACGGTTGCTTGCGCAGCACCACTCAGCGTGGGGTCGATGAAGGCCAGCGACACGTTTTCCATGCCCGCATAGGCAATCGGCACGTGTGCCGCGCGATAGTTCGCGTAGGGATAAGGGCCGAGCAGCTCGGTCAGTGCTTCAGCAGCCCGGGCGACCGTCGGCAATGCGGGCGCCATCGACGCAGCCCCGGGCAGGCTGTAGACGCCCAGCGGCAGCCCCATCACCGTCGTGTCGGCGGCAGCATCGAAGTCTGCCACGGCAAAGCCGAAGGCGTAGGTCGGCGCCGGAACGTCGAGTGACCAGGACGTGCGAACATGTCCGGTCTGGAGGGTATCCCGGCGGATCAGCGCGCCCGTTGCGACCACGTCGGGGCCGATTGGAGCATCGAGCGTGAGACGCAGCGTGGCCGGGTCAGACGGGTGGTGCACACCGGGGAGCCACCCGCGTCCGCGCGTCGGCCAGCTATCGGTGAACCGAACGGTGTCGTCCCCCACCTCTTTGCGATAGTACCCCGTGGAGGGTTCGCCTGTGTACTGGATGTCTACGCGATAGGGCTTCGGCGGCCACGGCCCGGGAATCGATAAGATGGATCCACGTCGCCGCCCGTCGACCGCAACGCCGTCGACCCGCAGCGAATCGAGGCGCAGGCCTGAGAATCCGAGCCGCAGGGCGTCCACCGTGTCGTCGAGGTGAACCGTAAGGGTGGCGCGCCCTCGCAGCGTCGGGTCGTCACGGTCGATCCGCAGGTGGACGTCGTAGTGCTGCACGTCCACGCCGGGCTGCGGACGGGACGGTGCTTCGTTCCTACACCCTGCAAACAACACCACCAGCAGGAGCGCCGCAACGGCCCCAGGCCATCGCCCGATCGTCTCGGAACTACCCCTCATCCTCAGCCGCCATGTCCGCAAAAGCATCGATCAGCTCGTCCGAGACGCCCATGCTGCTGAAGCCTCCGTCGTGGTAGAGCGTCTGCATCGTCACCATGCGCGTCAGATCGCTCAGCAGGGCGACGGTGAAGTCGGCGCAGCTCTCCGCGTCGGCGTTGCCCAGCGGCGAGATCTGCTCGGCGAAGTCATACATGGAATCGAACCCGCTGATGCCGCTGCCTGCCGTCGTGACGGTCGGGCTCTGCGAGACGGCGTTGATGCGGATGCCGTGCTGCCCCAGCCGGTAGCCCCACGAGCGCACGATGCTTTCCAGGAGCGCCTTGGCATCGCCCATCTCCGAATATTTTGAAAAGATCCGCTGCGCGCCGATATAAGAGAGGGCGACGACCGAGCCGCCCGACGCCAGACACTCGTGCTGCATCGCGTGATGCACGATGCGGTGCAGGCTGATCGCGGAGATGTCCAGCGTCTTCTGGTACCAGTTGTAGTTCAAGTCTTCGTAGGGCCGATCCTTGCGGACGTTCACCCCCATCCCGATTGCATGTACGATGAAGTCGATCGTACCATATTCCTCCTTGACCTGGGCAAAGAGCTCGGAAAGGTCGTCGTCGCTGGTGGCATCGGCCCAGATGATGGGGCTGTCGGTAGCCTCGGCCAGGGCATCGAGGGAGCCGAGCCGCCGGGCCACCGGAGCATTGGAGAGGACGAAGCGGGCTCCGTGGCGATGCGCGGCCTCGGCGATGGACCAGGCGATGCTACTTTCGTTCAGGGCGCCGAAGATCACCCCGGTTTTTCCGTCGAGCAGACCAGAATCGGATGCTGCCATGATGAAGTGTTTCCGTATCGAGTGAATAAGGCGTACTCACCGTTGCGTCGGGCGGCGACAACATAGCAAACGCCGTCGTGAGGCGCTACCTTGCCTTCGCACCGAGTCCCACCCACCGGCTTCGACGTCCATGTCGTTGCTTTCGCTGACCCCCACTATGCTCCCCTCCCATCCGGCGGTCCTGTCGGATGTGCAGGATCGGCTCCAGGCCCGCCACCAGTATCTGGACAACTGGTTTCTGGCCGTTCGGATGACGCTGGGGCTGGGCCTGATCGGCTATCTCACGATGGACATGCTGGCGGCCTCGGGCTCGGTGCCGATCAGCGTGATGCTCGTGACCAGCTACCTGCTGGCCAACGTGGGCGTCTGGCTCATGATGGGCTGGTCCTTCCGGCATGCGCGCTGGGTCTTCGCCGGGCTGGACCTGACCACGTTCCTCCTCTTGCGGCACGTGTTCCAGTTCGAGGCCCTGGTCGACCCCAACGCCACGATGGTGGGGTTCTTGACGCTCATGCTGATCGCCTACGCGCTCTACAGCGATCCCCGCCTGAGCGGCGTGTTGACCGTGCTCGCGCTCCTGGCGACGATCGCCACGCTCGTCGCCGACGCCCTGCGGCTGAGCCCGCCGTCCAGCTCGTTCTTGTCCAGCATGCTCGTATACCGTTCCCATCCGCTGCGGGCCTTGATCCTGTTCGCGTACCTCGGCACGGTGGGACTCGTCACGCACCGTCTCTCGCAGCGTCTCTACCGCCAGGTCGTGGCGTTTAGCCGAGAACTGTGGAACGCCCAGCATGCGCCCGGCGCCGGGCCTGCCTCTCCCCGCGAGGCCGAAGCCCTCCAGACGGTCCACCATGACTTAGAGCACACCCTCGCCCCCCTGCGCACCGCGCTCGACAACCTCCGGGACGGTGACGCCGTTGCCTCCGATCCCTCGATGGTCGGCATCGCCAGAGCCTCGTCCGACCGCCTGCACCACCTGGCCACCACCGTCGCTGGCCTGAGCACCGTCGTTCGGCTGCACGAGACGCCACCGGAGCCCCAGAACGTATCGCTGAGCCTGCTGCTGGAGGCGCTGGTGCCCGCCGACGCCTCGGAGCGGTTCATCGTCCGCGGCGCCCGTCCGCTGACGGTCTGCCTCGTGGTTCCCCCCGCCCTGTATGCCCTGCGGCACCTGCTGGAATGGGGCCTCCGCTCCACGCCCGACCAGCACCCGATCACGCTGCGGTGCCGGGCCGACGCCGCCGGGGCCGATGCCTCCTTCGTGACGCTTACGCTGCATGCTCCGGCGTTTCAGCTGGAGGCGACCACGCTCGACGCCATCGATTTGTTGGTCGAGCAGGTGGACGAAACCTCGCTGTTTCCCACCACGGCGCACCTGGACGAACTCCTCATCCGGCGCGCACTCACGGCAGCGGGCGGCTCGCTCGACGTGGTCCCGACCGACGAGCAGGAGACGCTCCTTCGCTGTGTCCTCCCGGGCCGCAGCCCCTCCGCGTCTACGCTGGACGCGGACGCCTTCGCCGTGCTGCTGGACGAACTCCCGCACCTCGACGGGGTACAGCACGAGCCGTGAAGCGCCACGCGTCTCTATAGCGTCACGTCCTGCATGGGCCGCAGCGCCTCCAGCATCTCGGGGTGGATGAGGCCGTTAGAGGCCAGGATCTGCCGCGCAAAAACCGGACTCGGATCGTTCCGGTAGTCGGTCACCATACCGCCCGCCTCCTCGACCAGCAGCATCCCGGCCGCCACGTCCCACGGGCTCAGGCCGGTTTCGAAGAAGGCGTCGAAGCGCCCCCACGCCACGTAGGCCAGATCCACGGACGCCACGCCGGGACGTCGGACGCCGCGTGTCTTCTGAAAAAAGGCTTTCAGCACGTCCAAATAGGCATCGATATGGCCGAAGGAGCGGTACGGAAAGCCCGTCGTCAACAGGCAGTCGTTCAGGGCGTTGCGGCGACTGACCGCCATGCGGACGCCATTCGCGTAGGCGCCTTCGCCGCGGATGGCGGTGAATAGATCGTCTCGCGCCGCGTCATACACCACGCCGACGACGATCTGTGCGTCATGCTCCAGGGCGATGCTGACGGCGTAAGGCGGGACTCCGTGAGCGAAGTTGGTGGTGCCATCGATGGGGTCGACGATCCAGCGGTTCGCGGTGTCTGTCGACTCTTGGGAGTGCTCGTCGCCTTCTTCGGCCAGGATCGCGGCTTCGGGCAACGCGGCATTCAGGTCCTCGACGATCTGCTGCTGGACCTGCTCGTCCACCACCGTCACGAGGTCGTGAATCCCCTTCTCGCGGACGGATGCCTGATTCACCGTGCCCGCGTGCTGGCGGATGAGTCGACCGGCACGGCGGGCCGCGTCGACGGCAGCATCGCGCGCGGCAGTGAGGTGGGATGACGACGCAGACGGGGTCATGGCTTTTTTACGGATACTTTCGGGGGGCTCGTCGTACAGGGAGGCGTCATGTTCAATCGCCCCGGTGCCGATGCGCAGTCTGCTTTCTCCGCTGATACTGATTCTCCTGCTGCTGGGCTCGGGCTGCGGGCGTGACGGGTCCGGGACGGCAGATCGCGGCGGCGCGCACTTCTATCCGGTACCGGACACGGCGTTCCAGACGCCGCCGGCCCCGGATTCGACCCTGGCGTTGTTGGACACGGTCCGCACCGCCCCCTTCCTCCAGGCCTTCGATACGCTGAAAAGCCGCTCTTTCACCTTCGTCACCCGCACGATTCAGTACGCTGCCGATGGGCAGCCGGTAGCCCGACAAGCGCGAACGGTCGAGGTTCGGCCTGATGCCCCACTTCGCATCGTGCATGCCGCCGATTCTGGCGCCTTCGACGCAGGGTGGCTCTCACCGTTCGTGACGCTGGACACCACCCTCACGCCCACGACGCCGATCGGGCAGCATCTCATCACCGACGATCCGGCCTATCTCGCGGCCCGCAATCGAGACGCCTACCGCTACGTGCAGCATCTGGACACGCTCCCGGGCGGTCGGGCCGTCCGGGTGATCGACGTCCTCGCGCGCCCTGGCCTCGGGGACGACCAGCCGCTGCGCCGGGCCCGTCTTTCGGTCTTGCCGACGTCCCTCCAACTGGTCAGCCTGTACCTGATACGCCACCGGCAGGACGCGCTGTTCGGGGAAGAGAGCCACTTCTTCACCCGCCTCCAGCCCGGGCCCGACGATGCCTGGATCCCCGACACGACGCGCTTCCGCTCACGCCTATCGTTTCCGATTCTCCCTCCGTTTCATCTCGAACAGGCTTCGGCGTACCGCGACGTCGAGTAGCTTCACGGCAGTGGGCGCGATAGTATACCGTTTTCGTCTGGCGATGTCCGTATAGCTGCGTGTTGCGTGTTTCGTGTTGCGTATGGATGCGCTGCTGGCGTGATGGCCCGTGCCTGTCATACCAACTCCGGGTAATGAGTTGGTGTATGGAGGGTCGGTTGGAGGAGCGTCACGTCTATACGTCCACACCTACACACGTCCAACCCCAAATCCGGCCTCGCGGGGCTACGTCATACCACCATGGTTCAGCCGGATTTGGTATAACCACTATCCTTACCGGAAG
>JAAAOL010000332.1 GCA_009908885.1 Bacteroidota bacterium
CCGAGCGTCGCGTCCTACTTCGTCACCGTGACGGTGCGCGAGTAGACCGTGATGAAGCTCGTGAAGATGTTGATCACGAAGTCGAGCGGCGTGATCTCCGTCTCGACGGTGTAGTTCTGCGAGCCCGTCGCCATCTGGTTCGAGTCGACGTCATTGATCGGCACGAGGCCCCACAGGACGTACCACTGGCGGGCTTCGTCCGTCATGCCCGTCTGGGCGCCGGTGCCGACGACGTGGGTGTGGGCCATGCAGCCCGTGGAGAGGGTGGCCCCGAACAGAATCAGGACCGCGAAGACGTAAGGCATCAGTTTGTTGCGCATAGGCATTGCCTCGCTGGAGAGTTACGTGAAGATGAGTGATGCGGTGAGTTATTGAACGGGGCGAATGGAGCCGATCGACGACTCCACGCTCCGCACTTCCTGGGGATAGACCGATTGAGGGACGACGTAATCGAACTGCAACACGTCGTCGGAGGGCGCCTCGAAGACGAGCTTGAAGTTGACGAGCCCTTCCGGCTGCGCGAGAAACTGCGCCATGTAGAGGTCATCCTTCATGAATTGCGCCTGCCGCAGCGTGTCACCGAATTGCTGCTGGAGAGACGCCCCGTACTGCTGCATCTGCTCACCGAAGGTGGCCGTCGTGTCCAGCCGGAGGCGCCCCACGCTGAGGACGCTGCCCTGCGTCGAATCGAGAAAGACGTAGAGCGGGCGCAGCGCGGCGGTGTCGGAGCGGGCAGCTCCGGCCTGGCTCATGCTGTCGAGTTCGGCGGACGAGAGCAGTGCCCATCCGGCCGGCGGGCGAAATGCGACGTCGTAGTCTGCCGCCTGCACCGGAGCGCCCAGCCGCGTCGTGTCCACGTCGAACGACATGCGGGGCACGGCGGACGAGGTCGCCTCGTCCTGCTGGCCACAGCCGAGGCCGAGAAGGACCAAGGCAACGAGGCACGCCGCGTGTGCGAGCGACCGGCGCCACGGAAGAAAACGATGCAGCATACAGTAGATACGTGATCCGTAACAGGTGGCGCAAAGATAGGGAACCAGCGCGAAGCCAAGCAATAGCGCCGAAAAATTCCGCTGGCGGTTGCACCTCTCCCTGTACATCCCTGACTTTTCGCCAGCGGATGCAAAGATAGCGGTTGGCGTGCAGGATCGCCACCGCCGTCTTCGGGTCCCTCGCTTCACCTCACCGACCAACGTACCGGGCGTATGCTAAACTACATCTGGGCGGGCCTGATCATCTTCAGCCTCGTCTTCGCTCTCGCCACCGACATCCGCGAACTCGTCGAGGACCCGTACCGCAACCAGGAGGAATTCCCCGTTTCGGTGCGCCTCCCGGCGGACTATTCTCCCGGCGCGCGCCGCGTCGAGGTGGACGTACTCATCGACCCGGCCACGTACGAGCAGTTCTACGGCACCGAGGTCACGCCGGACTCGGTCTACGAGGGCGTGCTCGTACAGAACCAGGAAGGCCGCCAGCTGCGCTTCGGCGAAGGGATGCGCCTGCCCGAACCGCTCGGCACGATCCAGGCCGTCAACGCCGACGACGAGGGCGACCCGATCCGGGGCACCGTCCGCGCCGACTTCCAGGCCGACTCGACGGTCGTCCAGACGGCGGTGGAGTTTCCCACGGTGCGCCTCCGCAAACTGCGCGACATCGCCCAGGCTGCGCTCGACTTCGCGGAGACGGCGGCGACGCTCTCCCTCAGTCTCATCGGCGTGCTGGCGCTCTTCCTCGGGCTGCTCAAGATCGCCGAGGTGGCGGGCCTCATCCATAGCCTCAGCCACCTCGTGCAGCCGGTGCTCCGCCCCCTCTTCCCCGACATCCCGGAGGACCACCCGGCGCTGGCCATGATCTCGCTCAACCTGCTGGCCAACGTCTTCGGCCTCGGCAATGCGGCCACGCCCCTCGGGATCAAGGCGATGGAGGAGCTGCAGACCCTCAACCCGAGCGAGGACACGGCCACCAACTCGATGGTGATGCTGCTGGCGCTCAACACGTCCAGCGTGCAGCTCGTCCCGCCGGTGTTGCTCGTGGCCATCATGGGCCTGCAGATCAACCAGCTCGTCTTCTCCATCACCCTCGCCACCCTCTTTTCGACCATCGCGGGGGCGGCAGCGGCCTACTTCCTCAGCCGTACCAAGCGCAACCGCGCCTCGAATCCGATGGCGTTGCAGGATGAGGGAGGCGCGAGGAGTGAGGAGTGAGAACGGCGCATCCCTTCTTCGCCCCCTGCGTCCGAAATCGCAATTCGACCATCACACCTCGACCATCGATATGGATACCGTCCGCGAACTCATCACCATCCTGTCGGCCTTCGTCCTGCCGCTGCTCATCGTCAGCTTTCCGCTCTACGGCCTCATCAAAGGCGTGCGTGTCTACGAGGTCTTCGTCGAGGGCGCGAAGGAGGGCTTCGACGTAGCCGTCACCATCATCCCGTACCTCGTCGCCATCCTGTTCGCCATCGGCATGTTTCGCGCGTCCGGGGCGATGGAGTTTCTGATCACGATGCTCGATCCGGTCCTCAGCCTGATCGGCGTGCCGGGCGAGGTGCTGCCCATGGCCATCATCCGCCCGCTGACGGGCTCGGGCTCGGCGGGCGTCGTGCTCGACATGATCAACCAGTACGGGGAGGACTCGATCTACGTGAAGATCGCCGCCACCATGTTCGGCTCCACGGAGACGACCTTCTACGTCATCGCCGTCTACTTCGGCGCGGTGAACATCCGCAATACGCGCCACGCCGTCCCCGCCGGGCTCACCGCCGACCTGGTGGGCATGCTGGCCTCGGTGTACGTCGTAAAGCTGCTCTTCGGGTGAGCGAGGCGGCTCGCCTTTGAAAACCGGTCGCCAGTACCGATAATGCGTTTCTGGACGCCCTCTGCCGAAGGGTATCGGCTTCGTATGTTCTGCTGACCGCATCTACCCGGCCATGTCCGAGCCCTCGTTGACGTTGTATCGCCTGCTGGACCGCCTGCCGTGGCCGCGCTCGTACTCCGGCAAGCTCTTCTTCGTCGCCTTCCTCGGGACGCACCTGCCGCTGCTGGGCGTGCTCGTCTACGTGGCCCTCAGCGAGTGGGCGTTCGCCGACGTGGTGCCCCTGCTCATCGTGGTGGTGGTGGGCACCCTCGTCGCGGCGGGCCTGACGCTGTGGGCGCTCCGCCAGCTCATCGCCCCGGTCCTGACGACGGCGGACGCACTGGAGCGGTACGCGGCGGACGACACCCTGCCGGACCTCCCGGAGACCTTCGAGGATGCCGCCGGCCAGCTGATGCGCCACACGCAGCGCACCATCACCCAGCTCGACGACAGCCTGCGCTTCAAAAACCGGCTGCTGCGCGTCCTCGCCCACGACGCCCGGACGCCCCTGGCCTCCATCGTCACGGCGACGAGCATCATCCAGACGAACCTGGACGATATGGGCAACGACGATCCGGAGCTGCGGGAGATGAGCGACATCATCCAGCGGGCGGCCCGGTACCAACTGCGCCTCTTCGAGGACCTGATGCAGACCACGCGGTCCGACGCGGCCCACTTCCAGGTCCGCGAGGACAAGGTGACGCTGCACACCCTGATGGACCTCGTACTGGACGACATGCGCCTGCTGGCCGAGGGCCGCGACGTGGACCTGGCGGTGAACCTGGAGACGGCGGATCACATGATCGTGGAGACGGACGTGACCAAGCTGCGGCAGGTGCTGGGCAACCTGGTATCGAACGCCATCAAGTTTTCCGATCCGGGCAGCCGGGTCGACCTGGGCGCGACCGTCTCGGCCGATACGCTCCTGCTGTACGTCCAGGATCGGGGCCCGGGCATCGACCCCGATGCGCGCGAGCGGCTGTTCGAGCCGTTCAACGATCAGGCCGCCTCCGACGCTGACGCCCGGGGCTTCGGCGTCGGCCTGTGGGTGAGCCAGACGTTCACCCACCTGCTGGGCGGGGACATCGACGTAGAAAGCCGCCCCGGCCAGGGGAGCACCTTCATCGTTCACTTTCCCCTGGAGGCGATCCGGGAGACGACGTGAACAGGGCTCCGCCTGCCAGGACGGCTTCTCGTGCCATCCAGCATGTTCTGTACGCGCTTACAGTTCCAGCACGCTGTTCTCGCTGGCGTAGGGCGTCGTCGAATACCCGTCGGCGTCCGGGTCGTTGTGCCACGCGTCGCCATCGATCAGGTAGCGGAATTCGATGGTCTGACCGGTGTCGAAGGTGATGCCTTCTTTCCACACGTCGCGCGACTTGACGTAGGTCATCGGGTTGGCCTCGGGGTCCCAGTCGTTGAAGCTACCGACCAGGGTGACGCCGTCTTCGGCCGTCTCGCCGGGCAGTTCGAAGGTGACACGTACGGTCTCGCCCGTGGAATTTACTTTCTTGTCGATCATGGTCTCGTGGGTTTCATGAGGTAGAGTAAGGGGGATTGCGACCTAAAAATACGCTGCCTGGGAGTGGGGTCAAACGACCGGTCCGAAGTAAGCGCTTTCAACGCAGACAGTTAACACGAACCTCAAGAACGAAGAGATTTCCGATTTTATGGAAGCGGTTCCGAGATCGCTTCCAGGCCGAGGGTGAGCGCCCGCAGTTGGAGTCGCATCGCCGTGCCAAGATCCAACGGCGTCACGTCGAACGGCGCCAGCGCCTCACCGAAGTCCGCGGTTCCGGCTTTGAGCTGAAGCTCCGGCAGGCGCTCGCGGAAGGCGAGGTAGGTAGCCGGGACGCCCGGCGTGTGCGCCTGCTGGCGGGCGAGGACGAACAGGGGCAACTCGGTCACGAGGCAGAGCGGGTCGCCGCCGAGCGAGCGGGCGTACTCCATCGAGCTGTCGTAGAAGCGGCGGGCCATCGCCTCGTCGTCCTGGGCGCGGAAGAACGCCCGCATCGCCGCACCCTCGGGCGTGGTCGTGAAGCCAGGCTCGACGTAGAAGAAGCCCTTCTCCCCTTTCCGGTTGTGGTCGTGCATCCGCAGCCCGGCGTCCTCGGCCGCCCGGACGAAGGCGTCGCGCAACGGCTGGGTGCGGAACGTCCAGTGCCGCTCGATGAGCAGCATCGCTCCTTCGGAAAAGCCCATGCCGTGCAGGCTCATGTGGAGCGCCATCGGGGCGTGGGCCTGCAGGAAGGCGGCAACGCGCTGGTTCTCGACGCGCATCGCCGGGAAGCCGAACTCCAGGTCGCGCCCGGGCCGTTCGCGGACGCGGTGCTGGAGGTACGCCTCCAGATCCGGCCACTGCGTAATCCACGGCTGGTTGCGCGCCTCGCCGTCCGGGTTGATGTGCGGCACGACGACGAAGCGGAAGCGGTCGAAGAGGTCGCCCAACGCATCCCGCCGCGCCAGCCCGTTCAGGACGAACGTCCGCAGCATCTCCGGTCCCACCGGCTCGTCGGCATGCGCCCCGGCGAGGAGGCTGACCGTCGTCGGCCCCGTGCCGAGCACCACGCCCGCGATGGGTCGGCCTTCTTCGCTCAGGCCGAGGTCATGAAACGTCGCCACGTCGGGATGATCGGCACAGGCCGACTGCAGATCGTCGTAGACGGCAGCAGAGGTGCGGAACGTCGGCGTCGCGGGGATGAGGGCGTCGAACATGAAG
>JAAAOL010000447.1 GCA_009908885.1 Bacteroidota bacterium
CTGTGCGACCATCGCCAGCGCCAGGAGGCTGCCGAGCGCCAGCCAGCCCGTCGTCCGAAGAAACGGCTTCCACCGGTCATTGCGCACCGCGCCTACGCCTTCGACGACCCACCAGAGCCCCAGCATAAAGGAGACGTAGTAGGTGATCTGCACGTGGTCGGCGCGCAGGTTGAGCCCGAGCGCGACGGCGAAGAGCAGGCCGGACAATAGCCGGGGCTTGCGCAGCGCATAGGCGAAGGCGAGGACGAGCCAGGGCGCGTAGCTGAGGGCGACGAACTTGGTGTTGTGCCCGGCCACGAGGATGATCGGGATATACGTCGTGAGCCCGTACGCACACGCTGCCAGGACGGCCGCCCATTTCTTGCGCGTCAGGTAGACGCCCAGCACGTACATGCCCGCGAAGAGCACCAGCGCGTGGGATACCGGCCACATGGCCGAGCGCAGCAGGTTGACCAGCGTGTCGAGTTGCGGGATCTGCTTCGGGAAAGAGATGAGGTAGCCCGGCATCCCCGCGAACGCATTGGGATTCCACAACGGCTCTTCGCCTGCCGCCTCCCGGTAGTCGATCATGGCCTCCGCCATCGCCCGCCAGTTGACGGTGTCGCCGCCGACGATCGTCTTACCGGAGAAGAGCACCGGCGCGTAAAACCCGACGATGACGGCGAGGAGCACGACGAGACAAATGCCGTGCTGCACCACCTCGGATTGGCGCTCCCACCAGGAGGCCTCCGGTGGGGCAGTAGCACGCGAGCGCGACGACGCAGATCGGGCCATGACGGCGGGGGTCCGGGGCGTTAGTCGATCACCTTCGGCACGCGGAAGTAGTCACCGTCCGCGTCGGGGGCGTTGCGGAGGGCGTCGTCGTGGTCGATCCGCGAAGCCACTTTATCGTCCCGATGCACGTTATACAGGTCGAGCACGTGCGACATCGGCGGGACGCCCGAGGTGTCGAGTTCATCGAGCGTGTCCATGTAGTCGAGCACCTTGCCCATGTCCTGGGCCAGCTGCTCTTGCTCGTCCGGCGAAAAGCGGAGGCGGGCCAGCCGGGCGATATAGCGAACCTCGTCGGTGGAGAGCGCCATGGAGGAATCGGGGGGCGATGTATCAGACGGAAGGGCGGTCGGTGGGGACCCGGCACGTTCAGAACGATCCGTGCCGTCGTGAGTCGCCCTCTCAACGAGAGGCGAACCCGGCGGTTCCACGGGCGTGGTCGGTGCGTAGTCGCTGAGGGCGGCCTCCATCTGCTTCCGGACGGTGTCGATCAGCGCAGGGATGTCCCGGCGGCGCAGTTCGGCCGTCGGAATGGGCGTGCCCAGGGTGATGCGAATGGTGCCGGGCCGCCCGACGTAGCGCCGCTCGTCCATACACTGATAGGCGTTGCGGACTGTGACGGGGACGATGGGAACGCCGGCCTCCGCAGCCAGCAGGAAGGCGCCCTTCTTGAAGGGGTGCAGCTGCGGTTCGTAGGTGCGCTGGCCTTCCGGATAGATGAGCACCGAATTGCCCGCCCGGATGCGGGCCGCGCCTTCCTTCAGGCTCTCCAGCGACTTGCGCGGGTCGCTGCGGTCGATCAGCACGGACGCCGAGTGCCGCAGCGCGAAGCCCAGGAGCGGCACCTTCGAGAGTTCTGCCTTGGCCACGTAGCCGAATGGATAGGGCAGCCACCCCGCGAGCGACAGAATATCGAGCGTGTTTTGATGGTTGGCGATGAAGACGTACGGCTCGTCCGGGTCCAGCGGGGTCGCGTGCTCCAGCTCGACCCGCACCCCCGTCGCGCCGAGGATGAGGCGCCCCCAGATGGTAGCCCAGCGCTTGAAGTTGCGCGCCGTCGGGCTGAAGGCATTGGTGGTGACCTGCACGATGCTGGCCGGGATGGTGACCACAGCCGCGACGAGCCCGAACCAGAGGAACCAGAGCCGCGTGCCGAACCGTACGGAAGGGCGGCCTCGGGAAGCGGAGACCATCGAGGCGGGGGCTGCGGGTGGTGATGATGACGGCATGGTCACTGGTTCTGCCTTGGATCAGGGGGCGCGGATCTCTAGTTTGCACACACTCTTGCCTATTAGTCAACCGACAGTGCCCCGCATGCGTTCATCGGCCCTGCTGCTCCTCGTCCTCCTCTGTGCCGCCCTCCCGGCGCGCAGTTCCGCGCAGACGCTGAGCTACGGCCTGCGCATCGGCATCTCCGGGGCGACGCTGACGGGCGCCGCGGACACGGACTTCGAGCCGCGCACCGGCCTCACGGGCGGCTTTGCGATGGGCTACGACTTCGGCAACGGCTTCACCCTGATGCCCGAGCTGCTGTACGTGACGAAGGGCGCGTACTTCGATGATACCTTCCAGGCTTCTGACGGCGCCAGCGTCCCCGTCCGCGCCCGGTACGACCTCACCTATATCGAGATCCCGCTCCTCCTCACGTATCGCTTCGGCCATGGCAGCGTTCGCCCGCTCCTCCGGGCCGGTCCTTCGCTCGGATACAACGTCATCGCGCAGTTGAACCTGGAGCCGCGCGGCGAGGACAGCCTGTCTCAGTCCTTCAACGACGAGACGATCCAGTCGATCGACTATGGGCTCGTGGCGGGCGCCGGAGCCGAAGTGCTGTTTCGCGGCGAACGCCTCGTGTTCGAGGCGCGGGTGATCCTGGGCCAGTCGGACGTGCGCGATGAGGCGCCGGCGCTCAGCAACCGGAGCGTGCTGCTGCTCGCGGGATTCGCGTTTTGATCGGCGGGCAGCTAGCGGATGTCTGCGGACCGGAGCATCCCGATCAGGCTCGTCGCCATGCGGAGGCCGTGCGTCGGGCCGGGTTCGAGATGGATTTCCAGGCTGATGGGACCATCGAACCCCTGCTCCTGAAGTCGTTCGATCTGTGTCGTCCACCCCACGCCGCCCTCGCCGAGCGGACGGGGCTGCCAGGTCCCTTGCCGCTGCACGCCATCGCAGCACCGCACCAAGTCGACGTGGCCGTCTAAGGCGTCCACCCCGACCTCCGGGGGTTCGCCCGCCTGCAGCGCCTCCGCGGGATGCCAGGCGGCACGCACGGCCGGGTGGTCGGCGGCCTCCAACGCTTCGGCCAGCGCCGCGCCGGTGGGGCACATCGAGCCCACCGTGTTGAGGACGTTCAGCCGCGCGCCATACGGTGCGACCGCCTCCCCGGCCCTCCGCAACGCCGCGCCCACGTCCTCGGGCGAGAGACCGTCCTTCTCGTCGAAGGCACCGACGACGATCCGCTCACAGCCGATCCGTCCACAAAACTGCCCCACTTCGTCGAGTCGCAGCACCTCGTTCATCCACGTGGCGCGATCCTCCAGGTCTCCCTCGAACAGTCCCGGCACGACGGCGACCACGGGCAAGTCGTGCTCCTCCATCCGGCGCGTCAACTTCTCCTCATTGACGTGCGGCACCCGATCAGCAGGTCCCCCCATCGTGCGCAGTTCGAGCCCTTCGAGGCCCCAGAGCAGCGTGTAATGGATGGCCCGGTCGAGGTCGCTCGTCACCAGGTCTGTCAGCCAGGAAAGGGTCATAGGATGTGGTCTGTGTCAATGCTGAGTCATGGACTGATACCGGTTTCGGTTGGCGAGGTCCGGTGTCGCCGAGGACGTGATCCGTAACGCGTGATCGTTTGTACCAGACGTCGCTGGTCCCGACGCGAAGTCGGGGAAGTGCGCGTCGACTGGGAGGATAAGTATATCCCAGGTTGTGGGGTAGCCCCGATGTTGCTCTGAGACCGCAGACCACGGACAGCTTGCCCCGCACTGAGCCTGTCCCGGACCTGATCCGGGGATGCGGGGGCGGACCGCCAGAACGAGCATTTTCCGTCGTCTGCTGTCTGCGGTCCGTGGTCTTGCCCCACCGTAAGCGATAGAGCACAACTTCGGTTAGGTCTATGGCGTCTCGCGGGTAGCCTGGGGACGGCGCAGCGAGTCCGGAGACACCGGGAGCATCAGCGCTGGCGTCACGGCATGCAGGCTCAGTTGTCGGTACGTCTCCCGGGCGGCGTCGAGCGCGGCGGGGGCGGCCTGCTGCCACAGCTTGGTCGGATCCTCGACCACCTCGTCCCCTTGCCTGCCGACGACAGCGCCATCGCGGACGAGCAACGGCTCGCCCGGTCCGAGCGTGTCAGTCTGCACAGCGACCGCCTGAATGGGAATTCCAGTGGGTTCGACCAGCGCCCGGGCGCGCTCCAGAGCGTGTCCGTTCGGTCCCACCCAGAGAATCGCCTGCGTACGGTCGAGCGACCACAGAGGGCTCTTCAGGTACGCCGTCAGCCCGTCCAGCGGGTCCCCTTCGTCCGACCAGAACGCTACGAGCACCGTGCGTTCCGGCATGGGCCAGAACCGGGCGAGTTGACCGAGGTGCCGCGTCGCCTCTAGCACGGCGGCAGCCCCCGCGCCCAACCGCTGTGGGTGCACCACGTCCATCCCGGCCACCGTCCGCGACGAGGCCAGCGGAGCGCAGACGATGACGAGTTGGCGGGCCTCCGTCGGGTGTTTGCCCGGAATAATCCCCATGACGTTGGTCGCCGTGGCCTCTGAGGTCGTCTCCGCCGCCACCTGGACCACCAGCACCTCGGGCATGGTCCACGGAGCCGTCGATGACGCCCCGTCGTGCAGGAGCGATTGCAGCGTTTCTGGTGAACGGCCCAGAAGCCGTGCCGCCGCGGCGGGCGTCAGTCGCAGCACGAGCAGTCCTGCAACCGGGCGGGCGGACCGCGGGGCAGACAGCGGCCCCACGATGAAGGCCGTACGGGCTCCCGCCCGCGCCAGTCCTTGGAGCCGCTCCGTCGTCGCCGCGTCCGGGGCGAGCGCCACCGCTTGCTGGTCGGGAATCGCGGGGAGGCCGTCATCAGCACCGTGGGCGCCGACGATGCGAACCGACCGCACGAGGGCGCCCCCCGCTGCGCTGCGCCCGTCGGGTATCATCTCCTCGCCCAGCACGGCGAGAGACGTCGTGTCCATCCCTCCGGCCCGCTGGATCGTCGCCTGCTGCACCTGATGGCGCGATGCGGAGAACGACACCAGGAAGGACCCGGCCAGCCCGGGCTGCAGCCTGAACTCAGCCAGCCGCGCCGCGACATAGGCCTCGACCGCGCGCACGCGGTTCGTATCTACCGCGGCGCCCCGCGTGCGTAGCCCCACGTTGAACACCCGGAGATGATCCTGGATTTCGTCCTCCGACCATTCCAACTGGCGCTGTGCCCGCTGCGTCGCGGCCTCCTCCTGTGAGAGGGATCCACACCCGAGACCGGTGAGCATCAGACAGGCGACCACCAGGATCCCCCCGATCCGACAGATCAGTGCCCGGCTTTCGACCCGATGAATGCTGTGGCCTCTCATCCGCTGCTCGGTGCTCCGAGGGTGAAATTGCGTACCGTGACCGCTACAACGCGAGACGACGGTGGGCGTTCAAAACAACGGCCCGATGCCAGTCGTCCTGACACCGGGCCGTCCCATGGGAGCAACAGCGTTCTTTTACTGATTCAGCGTGTTGATGTCCGGATCCTGGTGTCGCCTGTCGTGGTGCGTGGTGCGTGATGGAGAAGGGTCATCGCTCCATCGGCCCTTTTT
>JAAAOL010000162.1 GCA_009908885.1 Bacteroidota bacterium
GAGCGCGTTCTGGCTGATCTGCGTGCGGACGTAGCCCGGGCAGACGAGCGTGACGCGCAGGCCCACGTCGTGCACCTCGGCGCGGAGGCTGTCGAAGAAGCCGTGCAGGGCGTGCTTCGAGGCCGCATAGGCCGAGCGCTGCCGCGTGCCGAACTTGCCGACGACGCTGCTGATGACGGCGATGTGGCCGCGTCCGGCCTCCAGCATGGACGGCAGGACGGCCTTCGTCAGCGACACGGCGCCGAAGTAGTTGACCTCCATGATGCGACGGTCGACGTGCAGGTCCGTCTCCACGGCGACCCCGCGCTGACTGATGCCTGCGCTGTGCACCAGTAGATCCACCGGGCCGACGCGACCGAGCACGTCGGCGGCGGCGTCTCCGTGCGTCGCTGTCTCAGCCACGTCGAGCGGCAAAACGTGATGCCGCTCGGGCGACGGACAGACCTCGCGGACGGCCTCCAGGCGGGCTTCGCGGCGCGCCGAGAGGACGAGGCGTGCGCCGCGCCCTGCGAGAGCATAGGCCAGCGCTTCTCCAATTCCCGAGGATGCCCCCGTAATCCAGACTGTCGCGTCGTCGAACTGCATCGCCTCTGTGCCGACCGTAAAAAGGAGTAGTAGGCGTAAGGTACAATGCAGGGTTCACACCGTCATACTGCCCGGTCATCTACCGTTTAATTTGCGAAATGCCCCTGTTGAAACAAGCTCTTGTCAATGAACAAATAATACGTTTTATTGTTGGATACATTCCGCCATTCACTTATGGCTATCCCCAATGAGAACGCAGGCTGCTCATCGCAGTCTAGAACTCTCATCCCACCATCACTCGCATGCGCCTGTCCCAGGATGCATGCCTACGCTCTTCTCCAAAACCATCTATCCCCAACCATGGCAGGAACGAAAACGAAAAAAAGCGACGCTCGCGAACGCGTGCTGGACGTAGCTGAGCGACTCTTCCACGAACGCGGCTACAAGGCCGTCACGATGCGCGACATTGCCGATCGCCTGGACATCCGTCAGGCTTCGCTCTATTACCACGCGCCGGGCGGCAAAGAAGAACTCTACGCGATGGTGCTGGAACGCAGCATGGAACGCCACCGGCAGGGCCTCGAAGCCGCCCTCCAGGAAGCCGACCCGGACCTCTCCGACCAACTGCGGGCCGCCGCCACGTGGCTGCTCTCCCAGCCGCCCATCCACCTCTCGCGCATCCTCACCTCCGACATCCCTACGCTGTCGACCAAGGAGGTGAAGGAAAACCTGCGCGAGTTGTGCTACAACTCGACGATGCTCCCCATCGTGGAGATCACCAAGGCGGCCAAGCGCAAGAAGGAGATTCAGTCGAACCTGCACCCCGACATCCTGGCGCACTCGTTCCTCACCATCGTCGACGGCCTCTGGTACCACGCCGAGATTCAGGAGATCGGCGGATCGAAGGAGCGGATGGCCAACGGTATGATCAAGGTGCTGCTCGAAGGGCTGCGTCCGCGCTAGGCGGAGATGAACACTGTGCTAATTGCCGCAGGCGGCTGCATCTTCGCCGTGGCAGAACAGGTTGGACACGCTCGTGACGCAGCGTTCCCACCCTCGTCTGCACCGTCGTGGCGCACAATACCATCGGACTTGGTGCCTTTCTGACGATCCTCGGACTGGGCACCTTTGCCCTCGTCAACTTCGACCCCATCCTCGCTGGATCGCTGTATCCCGCCGCGCTCGGTAGCCTTTTTCTAGCGCTCGGGGTCACGGCGATCCGGCGTCCGGGATGGCGGCGACCGGTGATGTACGTAGCTGCGTCCCTGTCGCTGCTGGCCCTGCTGCTGACGGCGCCCGGCCTGCTCAAGGCCGTCCGCCTTCTGTTCGGCGCGCGCATTCCCCATCCCACCATCGCGCTCGAACACAGCGTCACCGCCCTCGTCTGCATGGGCTTCCTGCTGCACCTCGTCGTCCGCCTCCGGGCCACGCCCCGCGACGTGGAAGACCACGTCGAACAGATGTAGCTGCCCGACGAGGAAGGCCCCTACACGGTCTTCGCTCCGACTGACGAAGCCTTCGAAGCGCTCCCCGAGGGACAGCTAGAGGCGCTGCTGAAAAAGGAAACCCGCGACGAGCTGGTCCAGCTACTCAGCTACCACGTCGTCGAGGGACGCCTTATGACGGATGACATCTTGGCGATGCAGCTCCCGCAGATAGTTTCAGACGCTGCAGGGCATGACCCTCTCCTTCGCGGAGGACGACCTGAACCTCATGGTCGATGGCGCGACGATCTTGAATCCGGACGTGCAGGCGGCCAATGGCGTCATCCACGTCATCGACGGCGTGCTGACGCCCACGCCGGGCGATACGCCGCAGTAGGTATTCCACCTCCGAAGCGCTGATCGTGGGGCGGCCTCACCGGGTCGTCCCACCTTTTTCATGCGATCCGTCGCGTTCGTAGCTTGGCCTCGTTCGCGTCGCTTCCACCTGCTCTGCCTAAATCATGCAACGACAGACGATTTCGAGTGGAACCCCGTGGGAACCCGTCGTCGGCTATGCTCGTGCGGTGCGCGTCGGCCCGCATGTGCACGTCTCCGGCACCACCGCCACCGGCCCGGACGGCGCCCTCGTCGGCGTCGGCGACCCGTACGCCCAGACCCGGCAGACGCTGCGCAACATCGCGACGGCGCTGGATGAGGCGGGCGCGCGGCTCGACGACGTCGTGCGGACGCGAATCTACGTGGTCAACATCGACCACTGGGAAGCCATCGGGCGGGCACACGGCGAGGTCTTCCACCAGGTCCGCCCCGCCACGAGCATGATCGAAGTGTCGCGCCTCATCGACCCGCGCATGCTCGTGGAGATCGAGGCCGACGCCTACCTCTACACGCCTGAACCCACGCCGTAGCCCCCATGCCCGACCTGACTGAAACGCCGCTCCGCTCCGACCAGCTCGTCGACGGGAAGCTCCTGAAGGTGTACCGCGACGAAGTGCGCGTGCCCGACGGCAGCACCTCCGTCCGCGAGTGGATCGACCATCCCGGCGCGGCAGCCGTGGTGCCCCTCTTCGCCGATGGCACGACGGTCCTGGTGCGTCAGTTTCGGTATCCGCCGCGCCGCACGTTTCTGGAGGTGCCCGCGGGCAAGCTGGACCGGGCGGGCGAGCCCCCCGAGGAGGTGGCCGCGCGCGAGCTGGAGGAAGAGACCGGGTGGGTGGCCGAGCGCTTCACCCCGCTCGGGGCGCTGCACCCCTGCATCGGCTACAGCAACGAGGTCATCCACTTCTACCTGGCCCGGGACCTGCGCGAGGGGACCCAGGACCTGAGCGAGGGCGAGTTCGTAGAGGTCGTCACGATGGGCTTCGAGGAAGCCGTCGCACAGGCGCGGCAGGGCACGATGCACGACATGAAGTCGGCCATGGCGCTGCTGCTGGCCGCCGCCCACCTGCACACACCCGATCCTGAAATCACGACGAAGAAACCGCACTAGGCTTGTCCACAGGGTGGGGTGCCCCGTATACTTGGTGATCCCTTGACGTATCAGCCGGACTTCCTATGTTTACCTTTCTGATTATCCTGATCGCCCTCATCGGCGTCATCATGACTTTCATCGTCCTGGTGCAGGCAGGTCGCGGTGGCGGCCTCGCGGGTATCGCCTCGGGCGGCTCCACCACCCAGATCCTGGGCGCTCGCCAGGCGCCGGACATTCTGGAGAAGGCCACCTGGACGCTGGCCGTTCTCTTCATCGTGCTCTGCATCCTGACGAACTTTGCCATCGACACGGCGGAGTCGCAGGAAAGCATCATCCAGGAGCGCGCGCAGGAAGAGCAGACGGTGCCCCCGGCCCCTCCGGGCACGCAAGAGACACCGGCCCAGCCGCCAGCCACGACGCCTCAACAGAACGGCGGCGGACAGTAACACGGATCTGACGCCCGCCAACATCGCACGCCTCCCGGCAGCCTGCCTCCCCGGCGGGCTGCCTTTTTTATGGACCGGGGGCACCGTCTGTGATTGAACCGTTAAGGACTACCGGACTGCGTAACATGCACGCAGCAGTCTCGCATACATGGGTCGAGGGGGCCCGCCTCCCACCGCCTCGCGGACGCCCGTTCTGTCATTCACCTGTCGTATGCACTGACGTCCCGACGTTCTATGTACCTCCAACGCCTCACCACCTTCGTGCTCGCCACGCTGCTCGCCCTCGTCACCGGCTGTGCCGCAACGAACGGAACCATGTCGGCCTCTGCCGATCGGGCCGCGAGCGACGCACCCCGCCAGTTCGTCGTCGCCAGTTCGACGACCGTCTCCGGGGTGACGGATGACCTCCCGTCCGGCACCTGCGCGAATCCCCTTCTGGACCCGCGCGACCGGTCCGAGCTGCGCCTCGTCCGCTCGGCCATGGGAAAGGGCGACTATGACGTTCCCGACGGCAAATACGGCGTCGGCCCCGACGAACTGCTCCGGGTCGATTGCTCCACCGGGCAGGCCATGAAGATCGTCCAGCGCTAAACCGAAGTACCACCAAAGGTAGGCAGATTGCCCGCACCGTTCTTCGGATCCACCGTCGAAGGCCCACTCCCGTGCATCGGGGGATGGGCCTTCTGGGTTTCGAGGAACAGCCGGGAGCCCCGCTGTCTTCGACCCGTAGACGTCCTCCTTCTGCCGCCGCTCCCGCACGCCCATGCCCCTCCGCCTGGCCACCGTCGACGACCTGGACCGCATCGACGCGATCTACAATCAGGCCATCGCGCACGGCTTCTGCACGGCCCACCTCCACCCGCTCGGGCCGGAGGAGCGGGCAGCCTGGTTCGCGCGGCACGATCCTGCCACGCATCCGGTGTACGTGAACGTCGAGGACGAGGCGGTGCTGGGCTGGACCTCGCTGTCGGCGTATCGGCCGGGACGCGAGGCGCTGCAGGACGTGGCCGAACTGAGCTACTACGTCGACTTCGACCATCACCGGCGTGGCATCGGCACGCGGCTCGTCGGGCGCATGGAGCAGGCCGCCCGTGCCCGCGACCTACGGGTTCTCTTCGCCATCATCATCGAAGGCAACGCGGGGAGCATCGCCCTGCTTCGGGATGCCGGATTCGAACCGTGGGGCTACCTGCCCGAGGTGGTCCGGCATCGCGGCGAGACGCGGGGGCAGCTCTACCTGGGCAAGGTGCTGCGGTACAGCGGGTGCCGAAGCGGTCAGACACAGCGTACCTTATGATACGGTGCCGCAGAAGCGTAGGATCGTCAGGGCGAGGACGCGCGTCGCCGTGAGCAGGTCGTCGATCGGCACGAACTCGTCGGGCGCGTGCGCTACGCGGATGTCACCCGGCCCGAAGAGGATCGTCGGCATCTGGCCCTGGTGGACGAGCAGCCGCATGTCGGCGCCGTAGGGCATGCCCCGGAGGGTCGGGGCCGCGCCCGTCGCGTCGCGGTAGGCGTCCTGGACCGTCGTGACGATGGGCGCGTCCGTCGGCGTGCGGGCTGGCAGAAACTGAGCGCCCCACCATTCGACCGTCGGTGGATGGTCGCGCAGCCACGCGTCCTGGTGCGCGGCGTCTTGCAGCACGTCCTCGAAGGCGCGACGCACCTGCGCGGCGT
>JAAAOL010000493.1 GCA_009908885.1 Bacteroidota bacterium
CGATCAGGTAGACGGGGCTGGCCGCCTGGAGGCGCATGAGGTCGGTCGTCGTCACCATGCCCGCCAGCGCGCCGCCGTCGACGACCGGGAGGTGGTGCACGTTGCGGCGGCTCATCGTCATCAGCGCCTCGAAGGCGTAGTCCTGCGCCGGGATCGTGACCGGGTCTTCCGTCATCACGGTCGCGACGGGCGCGTCGAGGTCGGTTCCTTCAGCGACCACGCGGGTGCGCAGGTCGCGGTCGGTGAGGATGCCTACGAGGCGGTCGTCGGTGCGGATGAGCAGGGACGAGACGCGCTCGTCGCGCATGCGCTGTGCCGCCGCTCGGATGGACGCATCCGGCGCGATGCAGACGGGCGCTCGGCGCAGCAGCGTGCGGATCGGCACGGTGAGCGTAGCCCGATGCGTGCGCCGCTCGGTCAGGGCGGCCCGGATGCGCTCGGCATGGGCGCGGTTGAAGTACGCGTCGAACACGTCCGAGGCCGACCGCAGCCGGTCGAACGTCGCGGCGGGCAGGCGGTAGAGGAGCGTGTCCTCGATGGTGTGCACGCGCCGCTGGAGCGTCTGCCCGGTGAGCAGCGACGGATAGCCGACGTACTGCCCCTCGCCGAGGCGGGCGACGAGCGTGCCTTCGTCGTCGTGCAGCTCCACGGCGCCCGCGCGCACCATGTACAGATGGGTGCTGGCGTCGCCGATGGCCAGGACCGTCGTGCCCTTTCGGTGATACTCGATTTCCAGATGGTGGGCGGCCTGCCGCAGCATCGGCTCGGGAAGCGCGTCGAAGGGCGCATGGGCGCGGAGGAAGTCCAGCACCTCGGCGACTTCGACGTCGGGCGTCGCGTGCGGATCGTAGTCCTGCATGGGCATCTCCGGCTGGTGGATGCCTCAATTACGCCGACGGGAGGCAAAGAAGCGACTACGGCATGAGGACGGTATCGAATCCTCCGGGGCGGTGGTCCGTTGGGGTCACAGCTTCTCACGCAATCGACCCGACGGCATGCATCCCGCGACCATCAGTATCCTCGGCTGCGGCTGGCTCGGCCTGCCCCTGGCGCGACACCTACTGGAACAGGGGTGGACGGTGCGCGGCTCTACCACCACGCCCGCCAAGCTGGAGACGCTGGCCGAGGCCGGAATCGACCCGTACCTGCTCACGCTCGACCCCGAGCCCCGTGGTGAGCAGGTGGCGGCCTTCTTCGACGCTGACGTGCTCTTCGTCAACGTACCGCCCCCGCGCGGCGCTGACGACCTAACGCAGGTCGTGCGGGCGCAGACCGACGCCGTGCTCGACGCGGCGCGCCAGGGGGGTGTCGCGTGGATCCTGTACGTCAGCTCCACCTCGGCCTATGCTACCCTGAACCGGGTGGTCACTGAGGACGACGCGTACGAAGGCACGCCGTCGCGCGCATCGGGGGCCGCGTTGCGCGAGGCCGAGCGGCTGCTGTTCGCGGCGGACGGCATAGACACTACCGTACTGCGCCTCGCCGGGCTGTATGGGCCGGACCGGGCGCCGGGGCGCTTCCTCGCGGGCCGCACGGGCGTCTCTGGCCCTGACGCGCCGGTCAACATGGTCCACCTCGCCGATGGCATCGGCGTGACGACCGCTGTGCTGCGGGAGGATGCGCGGGACGCGCTCTTCAACGTATGCGCCGACGAGCACCCGACGCGGCGAGCCTTCTACACCCAGGCGGCCCGTGCCCAGGGGCTGGAGCCGCCGACGTTCAGTGATGCCGCGACCGATTTCAAGATCGTCAGCAACCGCACCGTGCGTGACCATCTGGGCTACACGTTTGAGCACCCCGATCCGCTCCGCGATGTAACGTTCGGGGATGGCTAGCGCACCAATCGGACCCATCCGCTACCAATCGCCGTCATCTCGTTCGGACCTTGACGAACGTGCGATATCACGTGCCGCATCTTGCTTCTCGCAGGAGGGCATCGGTATTTATTTCACGCTGCCCTCTCGACGGCCCCTCGCCGTGCTTTATCGCAGCCCGTTGTTCTTGACTTGCCAACACGCCCATGCCTGTCGATACGCCCACCCCTGCTTCCACCGCCGTCGCGCCCCCGGCGACCTCGCTCGTCGATCGCTATCGTCGCGTGCGGCAGTTCACCGAGCATCTTTGTGAGACGCTGGAGACGGAAGACTACGTCGTCCAGTCGATGACCGACGTTAGCCCCACGAAGTGGCACCTGGCGCATGTCAGCTGGTTCTTCGAGACGTTCATCCTCCGCGAGCACGCGCCCGACTATACGCCGCTTGACGAGGAGTACGCCTACCTGTTCAACTCGTACTACATCCAGGCGGGCGAGCGCCACTGCCGCGACCAGCGCGGCTACATCTCGCGCCCCACGGTGCAGCAGGTGTACGACTACCGCGCCTACGTGGACGACCACATGCAGGAGCTGCTGACGACGGCCGACGCCGAGCTCATGGCGACGCTCCGTCCGCTGGTCGAGATCGGCCTGCACCACGAGCAGCAGCATCAGGAATTGCTCGTGACGGACATCAAGCACGTCTTCTCCGTCAACCCGCTGCGGCCCGCCTACCGCGACCTGTCGCCGGACGTGACGACCGATGCGTCCGAGTTGGCGTGGGTCTCGTTCGAGGAAGGGCTCTACGAAATCGGCCACGACGGCGACGGCTTTAGCTACGACAACGAGACGCCGCCTCGTCACCAACGGCGAGTTTATCGCGTTCATGGAGGACGGCGGCTACGAGCGGCCCGAACTCTGGCTCTCCGAGGGCTGGGCGACGGTCAACGAGGAGGCCTGGACCGAGCCGTTCTACTGGGAGCAGCACGACGGCACGTGGTACCTGTTCACGCTGGGCGGCATGCGCGAGGTGAATCCGCACGAGCCGCTGTGCCACGTCAGCTACTTCGAGGCCGACGCCTTCGCGCGCTGGGCCGATGCCCGGCTGCCCACCGAGCAGGAATGGGAGGTGGCCGCCCGCACCGTGCCTATGCAGGGCAACTTCGTGGAAGAAGGGCATTACCACCCCGTCCCCGCGAAGTCCGGCGCGACGCCGCTGCTCCAGATGTACGGCGACGTGTGGGAGTGGACGCGCAGCCAGTACTCGCCCTATCCGGGCTACGAGCCGCTGCCCGGCGCCCTGGGTGAGTACAACGGCAAGTTCATGTGCAACCAGTTCGTCCTGCGCGGCGGCAGTTGTGCGACCTCCGAGACGCACATCCGCCCGACGTACCGCAATTTCTTCCCGCCCGAGGCCACGTGGCAGTTCACGGGCCTCCGCCTCGCCCGGGACGTGCGCTGAAGCTGCCGCTTGCGCCACAGCCACGCCACTCGGCAGCGATTGCTGCCGGATCACACCCGTCCTGTATACCCTTCTGATGAGTACGACTGTACCGGGGCTCCATCCGCTGATCGACTATCACCCGGAGACCACCTCCATCCGCGATGAGGTGCTCGACGGCCTACAGCAGACGCCCAAGCAGCTCCCGAGCAAGCTCTTCTACGATGCGCGCGGCTCCCGCCTGTTCGACCGCATCTGCGAGCTCCCCGAGTACTATCCGACGCGGACGGAAATGGGCATCATGCAGCGCCACGTCGACGCGATGGCTGCCCGCATCGGAGCGCGAGCGATGCTGGTAGAGTTTGGGAGCGGCAGCAGCCGGAAGACGCGCATCCTGCTGGATCGCCTCGATGACCTCGTGGGCTACGTGCCCATCGACATCTCGAAGGAGCACCTGTTGCAGTCCGCCGAGGACCTCGCCGAGGCGTACCCGGCGCTCACGATCGTGCCGGTGTGTGCGGATTACACGACGACCTTCGAGCTACCGGACCTGGGCGCCGAGCGCACGACGGTCTACTTTCCGGGCTCCACGATCGGCAACTTCGAGCCGGATGCTGCACGGGACTTCCTCCGGCGCATCGCGGCCATCGAAGGGGCAGGCGGTGGGTTGCTCATCGGCGTCGATCTGCAGAAAGACGTGGCCACGCTGGAGGCGGCCTACAACGACGCGCAAGGTGTGACGGCGGCGTTCAACAAGAACGTACTCGCGCGCATCAACCGGGAGCTGGACGGCACGTTCGACCTCGACCGGTTCCGGCACCGCGCCTTCTACGATGCCGACGAAGGACGAATCGAGATGCACCTGGTCAGCCTCGCCGATCAGCGCGTGGTGGTCGACGGCGTCGACATCCAGTTCGACGCGGGCGAGACGATCTGCACGGAGTATTCCTACAAATACTCGCTCGACGGCTTCGCAGAGTTGGCCGGAGCGGCGGGGTTCGCGGTAGCCGAGGTGTGGACGGATGCGGACGACCTGTTCAGCGTGCAGTACCTCGTGGCGCAGTAGCCCTCGGCGCGCCGAGTCAGGCTTCGACCATCGAGGGCGCGGCGGACTCCGGAGAGGCTTCCCAGTCCGTCCAGTAGCCCTCGACGCGTTCGATGAAGGGGTCCGGCGGCGCTGCGTAGATCCGCTCGCCCAGTGCCCGGGCCTCGTTCTGCAGGGCCGCGCGGCGCTCGTTGATGAGAAGGAGCAGGGCTTCGTACGCCGCGACATGGCCCGGAAGATTATCGGCGTCGAGAAGCGTCTTTCGCAACACGGCCAGGTCGTGATCGTTGCCCAGGGCTTCTTGCAGCTGATCCAGGTCGTTGACCAGCGGAGATAGCACGTCGGGGGCGATGGGGGTGAGCAGGCGCAGGTGATACCAAAGGTACTTGACCCGCTTGCGCCACTCGTGTAGCCGCTCGGCGGAGGGGTGCGCCTCGGCGTCGGCCTTGCGCGCGTAGCCGCGCCGGTAGACGCGGTGCAGGCCCGGACGCAGGGCCTCGAAGCCCGCAGTGTCGATCGGCCAGTCATCGACGCGCTCGCGCGCTGCGATGAGCGCCTCGTCGACGGTGGCGCGGGCCTGGGCGTCCTCGTCGTGATGCTCCGCCGCGAGGGTCTCGTACTGCTCGGTCAGCCAATCGTGAATGGGGGCAACCGCCTCGGGCGCTGCCGCGTGGGGGAGCAGGTGCTCCATCGTCTCGACCAGCACGTAGGCATCGCGCACGCCCGAGAGCTGGCGCCCGGCATCACGAAAACAGGCGTTCTCGCGCTTGTACACGTCCTCGCCGACCTCGTCCCGTACGAGGCGCACCAGCGCGCGCAGCTTCTTCAGGCATTTCCGCACGTCGTGCACCGCCACATCGGGGTCGTCCGTTGCGGTCAGCCGCGTCCGTGCCTCGTCGATCTGCTCGTGGGCGATGCGGCGTACGTTTTCGGCAACCGTCGATTCTCGCTCGAAGCAATAGCTCATGGTCCGTTCAGCAATCCTGTGGGCGTGTCAGGCAGCTGGGGGGTCACCGATGGCAACGACGGATATCGACGTTCGTTTCTGGGGTGGATTCTGCTTCACAGCAAAGGCACAGTGCGCACCCCAGCAGCGCATGGGCCTACGGTTCCTCCGAGCCGGACGGGTCCGAGGATGCGCTGGTAGCACCAGAATCGGAGCGGTCTGGCAGGACGCGGGCCAGGCGGCGCAGCAACGGCGCCGTGAGGCGGGCGGTGCCCTGCTCGATGGCGCGGAGGAGCGAGACGTCG
>JAAAOL010000400.1 GCA_009908885.1 Bacteroidota bacterium
CGCGCTCGGCGATGTGCTCGGCGCTCGGCTCCGGGGTGTCGGCGGGAAGGTAGACGTGCCTCACGAGACCCCCAGAGCGATGGCGTCCGCGATGAAGCGAGTCACGGTGTCGAGGTAGGGTCCGTGCTGCCGCAGCCCCCAGGGATTGGCGACGTCGGCGTACGGCCCGCCGGCGTTGTACGCCGCGGCGAGCAGGACGGGATCGCCCAGCAGCTCCCACCGTCGGTCGAGCGCGACCAGCGTCGCTGCGCCCATCACGATCGAGACGTAGGGCTGCGAGAGCCACGCTCTCCACGCCTTGTGGTCGCCGCCCTGCGGCAGCGGGCGCACCGGCATCGGCAGCCGCTCCACCTCGGGGAGGACGTCCGGCAAAGCAGCAAGCGCCTCGTCGGCAGGCTCGTCCTCCTGCGGCCACCCCATGGCCAGGCCCTGCTGCCACGCCGTGGAGGTCAGGGTCTGCATGATGCCGATCGACCGATCGCGCAGGTGCGGCTCGTATCGCTCCGCGTCCGTTTGACCCTGGCTCTCGGCGCAGGCGATGGCGACGAGCAGTGACAGCGGTACCCCAAAGGCGCCGGCTGCCGTGTCAAAGCCGTCGGCGTGGCGGTCGTAGACACGTAGCGGAAGGGTCCGCAGTGGCTCGCCGTCGATCGCCTCGTGCCCTGGCCAGGTCCGCGTCGGCTCGTGCGTGCGCCCGTCCTGTCGTGTCGTCGCCACGCCCTGCTCGGTGATGCGCCACCACCGCGGCGACCCGGCGACACCGTGCCACGTGCTCGGCGTCCAGTCGGCGGGGGCGATGGGGGCACGGGAGGGCATCAGCCCGAGAGCTCCTCGCGGAGCGCGGCGAGCTCGTCGGCCAGCTCGAGCGTCAGGTCCGCGAGAGCCAGAGTCGTGTGGACGAGCGCGTCCACATCGCCGCTGCCGGTGGGGATCCTCGCTCGCTCCCGCAGGCGGTCACGTAGCTCCTCGACTCGATCTCGTGTCTCCACCGTCATCCTCCCAGCATCTGCACCAGCACCTGCACGAGCTGCGACACGCCCGCGCCGCCGCCGACCCCGAGGGCGGTCGCGAGCGCGACGTGCTGCCGGCGCTGCCGATCGAGGGCCTCGCGCTGCTCTGCGAGAGCCTCCTCGATCTGCGACGCACGCTCCCGCACGGACTCGACGTCCTGCCGCCCGGTGTCGAGTAGCGCGTCCTGCTCCCGGTCGCGACGCCGCAGTTCCTCCACACCATTCTCCAGCAGGATGACACGCGACAACAGGGCGTCGTGCTGCGAGCGCATGTCTCGCTTGAGCTCGCGGTACGCCTGTCGCGACTGCTCGTGAGCTGCCCGGGACTCCTCGCGGGACTCGTGCAGCTCACGGATGAGTCGGCCGATCTCGTGCTCCGTCACCCGTCGTCCTCCGTCGGAGCGACCGCGCTGGGCAGTGTGTCATGCCGAGGCACGACGTCGGTGTCGTCGTCCCACCGCTGGTCGATGTCCTCGGCCCAGCGAGCCTCGGCGCGAGCACGGGACAGCAGCTCGGGAGAGTGACGGATGCGGGTGATGATGACGGCGGCGTCGTCGCCGGCGCGAATCAGATCGGCGACCAAGCTCATGGCCGCTGAGGCGCCAGGACCGAGGACTGGGCCGGCGCCCGGGATGGCGGACAGGGCCGTGCCGAGAGGCCGGGCCATGCCGTCGAGGACCTCAGCTGCTGTCTCTTCGGGGGTCATCGGTCCTCCAGCAGCCTGGCGCTCGGGAAAAGGGATCGGCCGACTTGTCGGCTGCGCAACTGGTCGCCGATGGTAGCAATGTGTCCGGGCGCTTCGTGGTGACAAGCCGGGTTGCAATGGGGGCAATCGCAATCGCAATCGCAGATGGTGGACAGGCACCCGCAATCGCAGAAGTCGCACAATTCGTATCGATCGACGCCCATCTCACCGGGGCTCGCGTCGTGCGCCCGTTCCCTCATCTCGACGCGATCTTCTTGGCGTGCACCACGCTTCGCCGCGCGGGCGTACTCGATGGGCACCTTCCCTCGGTGAAGCTCGGCGTCCAGGAGAAAGCGCACATGATGCACACGAAGCTTCGCTCGATCAATCATGGCTCACCCCACACGGTACCACCTCCGGCAGGGACACGCCTACCCCCTCGACGAGGGGCACAGCCTCGCACCACGCCTCGCGCAGCTGCTCGACCAGGGCTGCATCGACCCGGCCCCGCTCCAGTGCCGTCGCGTAGGCGTCGTGCGCCGCAGCGACCGCATCCCATGCGCGCCAGGTTGGGCGCCACTTGGCGCGGTGCGCTTCGAGCAGGTCGAGCGCCTCCTCGCGGCTGCCGGCGCTGTCGATCAGGGCCTCGCCTTCGCGCGCGTACTGCTCGGCGAGGGTGTCACCGGCGCTGTTGGCCACCACGGCGATCCGGTCCGCTGCGGTGGCCTGCACCTGGATGGCGCTGGGGCCGCACGCTGCGAGGGTCAGCGCGAGGATGGCCAACATGGCGCGCACGACACGGCGCCACACCTGCCGACCCCTGCGCTTCGCAGCACGGGCGTATTCGATCGGCACCTTGCCGTCAGCGCTGATGATGTCGTCTCCCCCTCGCCACAGCGATTGGATGCGACGCTTGCGCAGGTCTGGCTCGCTCACGACCGGTCCCCTTTCCCTTTCGGCGTCCTGACCGGCTCGCTGTTCATGTGCGCGAAGGCCATTACGGCGCCCACGGCACCGACGAGCACGACCTGCCACGACGAGCCCGAGGCGATGGCGGCGAAGGACGGTCCGGCCACAGCAGACGCGAGCGCGAGGTACTCCTTGCGCGTGTCGATGGCGGCGAGCTTCTTCCAGTGCCGCACGACCCACAGCACGATGGCGCCGACGGCGCCGGCGAGCACCTGCCACGAGATGGGCTGGCGTAGGGCTTCGCTCAGCGCGTCGAGCGTGGCCTGGTCGGTGGATGCCGCGGCGTAGGCCGGGGCAGCGCAGACGGTGAGGACGAGGGCCGCGACGGCGACGTAGCCGGCGATCCAGAGGGGGCGGATGAGGTGTTGCATGGTCAGAGGGTTCCGTTGTAGTCGACGGTCACGCCGGTCGCTGAATCGGCGTCACGATAGGAGACGCCGGTGAAGCGCACCGCGCCGACGCCGTTGGTCTTGTCAACCGGTGGTGCATCAGCATCTGCGGATTTTCTCTCTGTATTGAACTTTGTTCCAAGGAAGTTGACACCAGCTTGGGACGTAGAGCGGACCCTCATCCTCTGATCCACGCTTCCGTAGTCCACGCTCCCGCCGACGATCGTGACGTTGTTGGCCACGGCGGCGAGGTGGTAGGGCATGTCCGCCGCGTCGCTATCTTTGAGGTTGAAGGTGCAGGCCGAAAGCGTGGCGCCCTTCATCGCACTGGCGCCCCCTTGACCGACATTGCCGATCGAGATGACCGACTCGAAGAAGGTCCCCTCCATCAAGAAGTGCGTCGACTGGCCGCGCAGGTCGAGGGCCTGCACGCACGCCTGTAGGTTGCCCCCGAAGAACCGTGGGTCTGCCCCTGTGTCCTGGTTGAGTTCGTACCCGACGATGCACCGCTCGACGCCACCGATGCGACATGCATAGAAGTCCCAGTTCTTCGTCTGCGTGTGGCCGAAGGTGACGCCGCGCTTGCCATGCTGCATGTACGTGTGGAACATGACGCCCTCGGCGTCGTTGGACCCCCCTTCCGGACCGATGAGTACCGGGTCATAGAAGCTGCGGAAAACGCACCCATGTACCACGACGCCGGACGACTGCCCTTTCACTGTCAACCCGGTGTGGCCGAAGGTGACGCCGTTCTGGGCAAAGTCGAAGTTGATCAGGTCGATCGCCGGATCTGTTCCCAACTTCGGCAGATCTGCGGCGCCGAAGTTCTGTCCCTCGACCACGAGACCCCGAAGGGACACGCCACGCACGCCGTCGAGCACGATGGCCGGCTGCGTGGGGTCGGTGATGACAAACCGCGTCTGCGCCATGTTCTTCGCCGGAAAGGCGATGTCGGTCGCTCCGCGGATCGTCATGGGCGTCTTCGTGCTCCACGTGATCGGCTCGGAGCCCTCGAAGTTTGCCGCCGGCAGCTTCACCTCGCCAATGCCACGATTGGCCGCCCAAGTGAGTACGCTCTCCACCTCGCCCAAGGGGTAAGGGTCATCACCATACATCGTGGTGATGATGTTGTCGTCACCAGTGCGGATGCGAGCGGGCATCAGTAGATCCCATCGTAGAACGAGGACAACTTCTGCATGTCGTCCTGAAACGACGCGCTGTCCCCGTACGCAGACCATGCAACGGTCTCGGCAATCTTCCCGTCGTAGTAGATGCCGCCCCGTGAGCCCAAGCGGGCGGACATCTGCGGATCGCCACTGTCGGGAGTCCCCACGAGCGCGCCACTGTCTTTGAGTGTGCCGTCGAGCCAAACCTCGTACTCGTTCGTCTCGCCGGAGCCGAGGCGGATACCGAGCAGGTGCTTCGTGTTTGCGGTAATCCCCGACGTAGTTGAGGCCACCACAAAAGTCCCCGAGCCGTTGCCCACAATAACATCGAGGTTGCCGTTGCCTGGGTTGACGAGCAGCTCGAACCCGACACGCGTGCTGGTCGCAACCAGGGTGCTGATGATGGTCTGCGCCCCGGCGGTAGCGCTCGGCTCGATGACGAACATCGCGCGCATGCCCGTGCCGTCGTGCAGGAACCTCCAGGCCGAGGCCGCGAGGCTGCTGCCCAGGTCCTGCGAGTCAGCCTCGGTGAACTTGGCCGCGCCACGGCCTCCGAGCGTTGCCTCGGTGGGCTGCTGGCTGCCGGTCGCCTGATCGAAGGTGCCGCCAAGATCGCCCTCGTTCTGGAGCGCGGTGATGCCGGTGTCGATGGTGTAGTTTTCGCGGTCGAGACGCGTCCACAGCTTCAGGTCGGTGGAGCTGGGCACCCACGCCGCCTTCCGCCGCGCCCCGAGCACCGGGCTGACCGCGATTCCTATGCCCGGCATCAGCGCGCCACCTTTCGGGTCCAGTGGCGAAGCTCCGCGAGCAGCACGAGGGCGTAGATGGCGGTCAGTGGGAGTTGGTGGAGCATGGTCATGTCACGATACGGAAGCCACGCGCCGCAGCGGTCACGGCGCCATCGACCTCGCCGGTTGCAGCGGTGGGCGCGTCGTCGGCCAAGGCGTCGAGGTACGCTACGAGCAGGTCGTCGAGCTTCGTGGGGTCGGTCAGCTCGTTGGTCGTGTCGCCGCCTGAGTTGGTATGCACCGCCGGCGTGTCGCCGCTGCCCTGCACGCGGTGGCGTTCGTAGACGCGCTCGCGCAGGTCCGCGAGGCCCACGAGCACGTCTGAAAGCGTCGATGCCTCGCCAAGGAGGGGTGTGTTCTTGGTGTCGTCTGCCGAATGAAAACGAGTCCCCGAGGACTTCTCCGTCATGTGGCCGAAGACAGCGTCACGGGTCTCGTTGTACCGGTCGATGAGGCTCGGCGCAGAGTATGCCGGGAAGCGCTCGACGTCGTTCTCTGTGTCCGCCACGGAGTGCCACG
>JAAAOL010000461.1 GCA_009908885.1 Bacteroidota bacterium
TTCATCCATCCCCACGTCTCCCGTGAATCACGTCTCCGCCGACGAAGCGGTGTCCGTCATCGCCTCCGGGCATCGCGTCTACCTCCACACCGCCGCCGCCGCCCCGCACCGGCTCACACGAGCGATGACGGCCCGCGCTCCAGAGCTGCGCGACGTGGAGATCGTGCAACTGCACACCGAAGGCGAGGCCCCGTTCGCAAAGGCCGAGTATGCCGAGAGCTTCCGGACGAACGCCCTCTTCGTGGGCGCCAACATCCGCGAGGCGGTGGCCGAAGGGGCGGCCGACTACATCCCGGTCTTCCTCAGCGAGGTGCCTGCGCTCTTCCGGCAGAAGATCCTGCCGCTCGACGTGGCGATGATTCAGGTGTCGCCGCCGGACCGGCACGGCTTCTGCTCGCTCGGCGTCTCCGTCGATGCGTCCCGCGCAGCCGTCGAGATGGCGACCCACGTCATCGCCCAGGTCAACCCCAACATGCCGCGCTCCCACGGCGACGGGCTGGTGCACGTCGACCAGGTCGACTTCGCCGTGGACGTGGACGACCCGCTGCACGAGGTGCCACCTCCGGCCCCGACCGAGATCGCGACCGCCATCGGCCAGTACTGCGCCGACATCATCGAGGACGGCGCGACGCTCCAGATGGGCATCGGCGCGATTCCGGACGCCGTCCTGAAGGCGCTGAGCGACCACCGCGACCTGGGCATCCACACCGAGATGTTCTCCGACGGGGTGATCGACCTGGTGGAGCGGGGCGTCATCACCAACGCCGACAAGCGCGTGCATCCGGGCAAGATCGTGAGCAGCTTCGTGATGGGGACGCGGCGCCTCTACGACTTTCTCGACGACAATCCGCTCGTGGCGATGCTGGACGTGGCCTACGTCAACGACACGGCGGTCATCCGGCGCAACCCCAAGGTGACGGCCATCAACAGCGCCATCGAGGTGGACCTCACGGGCCAGGTCGTGGCCGACTCGATCGGGACGAAGATGTACTCCGGCGTGGGCGGACAGATGGACTTCATCCGCGGCGCGTCGCTCTCGCGGGGCGGCAAGCCCATCATCGCGCTCCCCTCGGCCACCGCGTCGGGCACCTCGCGCATCGTGCCGTACCTGAAGCAGGGCGCGGGCGTCGTCACCACGCGGGCCCACGTGCACTACGTCGTCACCGAGTACGGCGTCGCCAACCTGTACGGCAAGAACCTGCGGCAGCGGGCGCGGGCGCTCATCGACATCGCCCACCCCGACCATCGCGAGGCGCTGGAGCGCGAGGCCCTGAACCGGTTTCGGACGCTCGGCGACTGATCCTACCTCTCATCAACTCCCCATGCAGCCATGAGCGATCTCCAGACCCGATTCGACGCCGCCGCCGAGGCCGTGCAGCAGCTTCCCGAGCGACCCAGCAACGACGACCTGCTGCGGCTCTACGCCCTCTACAAACAGGCCACCGTGGGCGACGTGGAGGGCAAGCGCCCGGGCATGATGGATTTCCGCGGGCGAGCCAAGTACGACGCCTGGGCCGAGCTCGAAGGCCTGGACCCCGAGGCGGCCATGCAGCAGTACATCGATCTCGTCGACGAACTCAAGGCGCAGTAACCATGATCGACGCGTTTCTCGGCGTTTCCCCCACCTACGACGACTCGAACTTCATCGCGCCCTCGGCGGACGTCATCGGCGACGTGACGTTGGGGGAGGGCGCGAGCATCTGGTTCAACGTCACCATCCGCGGCGACGTGAACTGGATCCGCATCGGCGCGGCGTCCAACGTGCAGGACAACACGGTCGTCCACGTCACCAACCGCACCGCCCCGACGACCATCGGCGACCGGGTGACCATCGGGCACGGCGCCATCATCCACGGGTGCACCATCGAGGACCGCGTGCTCGTCGGCATGGGCGCGACGATTCTGGACCATGCCGTCATCGGGACGGGCAGCATCATCGGGGCGCGGGCGCTGGTCACGAAGAACACCACGATCCCGCCGCGCTCGCTCGTGCTCGGCGTGCCTGCTAAAGTAGTGCGTGAGCTGACCGACGAGGAGGTCGCCCGCATCGACACGTATGCGGAGCATTACCTGGAGTACAGCGCGATCTATCGGGGCGAGGTCCAACCGGCGGAGAATCCGTTTTACGAACGTCACACCGGCTGAGGACCCGCTCCGGGGCAGCATGCGTGTCACGACGGAATTCAGGTTCCGTCCAGATACCCATCGCCCCATCCTGCCGTGAACGCCTGCGCCATCCTGAATCCCGAGGCGGGCTCGGCTCAACGAGACGGGCTCCGCGCCGAGTTGGACGATCTGGGACTGGACTGGTGGGCGACCCAGGCCGCGGGTGACGCGGCGGACCTGGCAGAGCGGGCTGCCGGGGGCGACTACGATCGCGTCATCGTGCTCGGGGGAGATGGAACGATCCACGAGGTCGTCAACGGCTTGATGACGGTGGAGGAGCCGCCCGCGCTCGCCGTCGTGCCGCTCGGGACGGGCAACGACCTGGCCCGGACGCTGGCGCTGCCCGAGGATCCCCTCGAAGCGCTGGCTCTCGTGCCGGACGGGCCGACGCACGCGCTGGACCTCATCTGCGTGCGCCCCGAGGACGGCCCGACGCGCTACGCCATCAACGCGGCGGCGGGCGGGTTCAGTGGACAGGTGGACGAACAGCTCACCCCCGAGATGAAGCAGACGTGGGGGCCGCTGGCATTTCTGCTCGGCGCCGTCAGCGCGCTTCCCGAGATGGAAAACTACGAGACGCGCATCGCCTACGACGACGGGGAGGCCGATCTCGTGGACGCCTTCAACGTGATCGTGGCGAACGGGCGGACCGTCGGCGGGGGGAAGCCCGTGGCCCCGGTCGCTAACCCTGAGGATGGGCTGCTGGACGTCGTGACCATCCAGGGCGGGACGATCCTGGAGCTCTCGCAGGTAGCCGCGCAGCTGGTGGCCGGGACCTACCTGGACCACGACCTGGTGCAGCACCGGCGCGTCACCTCGGTACGCATCGCCGCCCGGCCCGGCATGTGGTTCAACGTGGACGGCGAATTGCTCACCAAAGAGCCCGTCACCTTCGAGGTCGTCCCGCAGGCGCTGCCCGTCCTCGTCGGCCCGACCTACCAGGCTGCGCCGCCGGCCTAGCGCTCAGCCTCCACCACTTCGCACAGATCAACCTCCGTTCCGCCGTGCCTTCTGCTCGTCTCCTCGGCCTCCGCTGGTTCGGGATGCTCCTCACCGGGCTCCTGCTGTTCGTCGCCGGCTGCTCGTCACCCATTCGGGTCGATGAGCAAGACGTGTTTCTCCCGAAGCCGAGCGTCACTCCGGCTGACTTCGAGCGGGAGGGCGTCACCCTGCACGAGCTGTTCTTTCCGGCGGCTGGCGATTCGCTCCAGCTCAATGCCTGGCATCTGACCCAGCCGGACGCCCGGGGCACGGTGCTCTTCTTCGGCGGGCAGGGCTTCTACCTGGTCCAGTCTTCGGGCTACATCGACGCGCTCACCCGTCACCGGATGAACCTGTTCATGGTCGACTATCGGGGCTACGGCAAGAGTGAAGGTGCGCCGGGGGTTCGCGCGCTCGAAGCCGACGCCCTGGCGGCCTACCGCTTCGTGACCGACAGCCTCGGCGTCGATCCCGCGCGCCTGATCGTCCAGGGTCATTCCATCGGCACGTTCATCGCCACCCATCTGGCGACGCAGCGGGACGTGGCGGGCGTGGTCCTCGAAAATCCCGCGACGACGGCCGAAGGGTGGGAGAAGACGGTGCTGCCGTGGTACCTGCGGCTCGTGCTCTCGTTCGAGTTTCCCGATGCCGTGCGCCGCGTGAGCAACGTGGAGCGCGTGCAGGCCATCGACGCGCCCCTGCTCATCGTCGCCGGGGAGGAGGATCCGATCTTTCCGCCTGAGATGGCCCGCCTGTTGCACGAGGCTGCGGCCTCGCCCGTCAACCGGCTCGTCGTGGTGGAGGATGGCGCCCACAACGCGCTCTACGACACCGAAGCGTACCGGGACGCCTATCGGCGGTTCATCCAGGCAGTGTTGCCTGCGCCCACGTCCAGCACGACCCGCACCGACTAGAGCGCGGCGAAGCGCCATCCCTCGTCCTTGAGCCGCTCCAGCAGGGTCGAGAGCACCTGGGGGACCATGTCCTGCGTCCTCGGATTGTCGTGCAGCACGATGATGGAGCCGGGGCGGATCAGGTCGAGGACCCGCTGCTCCACCGCTTCTCGTCGCGCCGTGGGCAGGAAATCGCCGGGGCCGACGTCCCACATGGTGCAGCGCTGGCGGCGGACCTGGCACCAGTGGCGCATCGCGTGAGTGAAGCGCCCGTACGGGGGGCGCATCCACTGGACGGGACGCTGGATCAGGTCCTGGATGACGCCCGTGGCGCGTTCGAGTTCGCGCAGCACGACCGTATCGGATGTGCCGGGCGCCCAGGCGTTGGGATGGGAATACGAATGGTTGCCGATGGTGTGGCCAGCCTCCGCCATCGCCCGGACGAGGGCCGGTCGCCGCCGCACCTCACGCCCGAGCAGGAAAAAGGACGCCTTCGTCTCGAACCGCTCTAGCACGTTCAGCAGGGCGGAGGTGCCCCGGTCCGTGGGGCCGTCGTCGAACGTGAGGTATGCCACCCGCTCCGTCGTCGGCATGCGAAACAGCATGTCGGGAAAGAAGCGGGCGCCCCAGCGAGGCACATGGGTTCCGACGAGGTTGACGAGGTCGATCATGTCAGGAATCAGAAAAGACGGGGCGGCCTTTCCAGCGGGGCGGCACGAGCAGGCTCGCGGCGCTGACGAGGACGATGTACGGCACGTGCAGCAGTTGCCCGAGAGCATGGGTCCCGGCATGGTAGGGCACGTCGAAGGCGCGGCAGGCCGGACGTAGGAGCGCGGCCTCGCTGCTGGTTTTCAGGATGAACGCGGCAAAAACGCTGAGGCTCCACGCCCCGCCGACCCACACGGACAGGAGCCCTGCGAACAGGAGCAGGAACACCGCGTACAGCGCGCCCACGAGCACCGTCAGCCCGAGGCCCTGGAAGCGGGCCCCGGTCAGGGCCCACCGCTGGCGTTGCGACCAGAAGGCGGCCGTTGAGTCGGGAGGCGCGGTCTCGACCGCCGCAGCGGGTGACGCGCAGAAGCGCACCTGCCAGGAGGAGGCCGCCGCGAGGCGTTGGGCCAGCTCCTCGTCGGCAGCCGGACGTGCCGCGTCGGGGAGGTCCAGCAGATAGGCTTCGGCCACGGCCCGGCGGTAGGCCACGTTGGCGCTGCTGCAGATCGTCGGGCGCCCGAGGCCGATGCTGCCCGCCCCGACCGCCATCAGCCCGGCGAATTCGAGCTGCTGCCACCGCCGCGCCCACGATCCGTCGCTGGCATACCGCACCGGTCCGGCGACGAAGCCCGTCGCCTCGTCGAACCGGTTCACCATGGCCGACATCCAGCCGGGAGGCACGACGCAGTCGGCGTCGGTCGTCAGGATGAGCTCGCCGCGGGCTGCCTGCAGGCCGTCGAGCAGCGCGCCGTGCTTGCTGCCCGGG